>JAVEYV010000080.1:0-8613 GCA_034003305.1 Spirochaetia bacterium
TCAAGGCGCGCAGGCATTCACCGTCAGTTTCGTAGGCCACGTACAGGACATCAAGCTTTTTCTTTTTTGCTATCCAGTTCAGCAGGTCGATATGGAGGCCTGAGTATTCTCCGCTTTCATCGATGAAGTGATAGGGCGGAAGATAGGCTGAGAAGGCTGCGCGGAGCGGTTTGTTTTCAGCGTGAGCTTGCATCGGGAACGATATAAGTATGGTGAGAGCAAGTAGCGGTGCGGCAATCCATTTCCTAAAACTTATTTGTCTCATGATTAGTTCCGATTGTAAGAATTGTTCCTTCCTGAATAGTTTAGGGTTTATCTAAAAGCCATCAGTATGAAGCCATTTACCAAGGCTAGGAGATTCTTTTCATTATAGTATGAATTCAGTAAGTCTGGGGAAAAACTTATAAGACGAATTTCTTAGAATTAAAACGGGATTTTGGAAGCGTCTCGAACTTTTAAATCTTATTCTTAGAATTAATTAGGTTTTAGAAAAGATTTGATTATCGCACTGTAGATAAATACCTAGCGCTTGGCCGCCAGTTTGGCGACGGCTTCGATCTGGTCTTTGAGTTCGCCGGCGGTGAAGAGTTTCATGACGCCCGCGACGCCCAGGCCGGGGTTGCGCAGGCCCGAGGAGGACCAGGTGCGCATGTAGGTGTAGGTCTTGCCGTCTATCTCGACCCGCTGGAAGTACCAGGAGGAGTCGGAGGCGTAGAGTTTGGCGTCGTGGCTTTTTATAAGGCGGGCGCGCATGCCCAGGGCGCCGCCGGGGAGCTGGTCCGAGTAGACCTCGACGTCGAGTTTGTAGCCGATGGAGATGCCCATGAAATTTATGCCGATGTCTTCGTAGACGAGGAGGCGGCTGCCGGTGGTTTCCAGGACTTTAACGTCTTTGACTCGAGGCGAGATGTCTTTGATGTTGGGGTAGTCCAGCACGATGGCCAGGGCTGCTTCCATGGGGACGTCGAAGACGCCGTGGGCTTCGCCGGTGCCGTAGAGGCGGGATTCGCCCGTGGCTTCGTCTTTGTGTTTGACTACTTCTATGGCGAAGGATTCGGCCTTGCCGATGAGGGAGGAAAGGGGAGTGGAGGTGGCCGGGGCCGCGGCTTGTCCGTAGCGGACTTCCCAGCCCTGGTGGCGGGTGGAGCTGCTGTCTTTGGCGGCGTCGGTTTCGATTTGGGCGATCTGGGCTGTCTGGGCTGGCTGGGCGCCGGCTAATCCGGCCGCGGCCCCGGCGAACAGCAGTAAAAGCAATGTAAAAGTGCCGTATGCGCTGCGGGTTCTGTATCCCCGCGCCCTTGTGGTGTTTGTGTGGTTTAGTTGTTCTACCTTATTCACCTGAACCGATTGCCTCCATGATTCGCTGCAGATCATCCTGGGAATAGTACTCGATGACGATTGAGCCCGATTCCAGGCCGCCCTTTATTTCCACCTTGGTTCCTAAGCGTTCGATAAAGAGCTCTTCCAGGGCTTTGAGGTTGGGATCCAGGTCTTCAGCAAGGGCGCTGGCCCTCTTTTTGGCGCTCCTGGGCTTTTTGCCCGCCCTGCGGAGCACCGAGTCCTGGACGGCCTGTTCGGCCTGGCGCACCGAGAGGCTTTCTTTGACGATGCGGGCGAACAGTGCCTGCCGTTCGACTTCGTCTACCAATGCCAGAAGGCTGCGGGCATGGCCCGCGCTTATGCTGCCCTCCCTGACCGCTTCCTGCATGGGCTCAGGCAGGCGTAAAAGGCGCAGGGCGTTGGCTACGGTGCTGCGGTTCTTGCCCACTGCCTCGGCCACCTGTTCCTGGGTATAGCCGGTGAGCTCCATGAGGCCCTGATAGGCTTTTGCCTCTTCCATGGGATTGAGGTCTTCCCGCTGAATGTTTTCGATCAGTGAGAGCTGGAGGCGTTTTTCAGCCGAAACGGCGCGCAGGATTACCGGCATCTCTTCCAGGCCGGCTTTCTGGGCGGCTCTGAAGCGGCGCTCGCCTGCTACGATGATGTAGGTGTCGTTGCCCGAGGGTTCGGCGATTATGGGCTGCAAAAGGCCGTGCTTTTGTATGGACTGGGCGAGTTCGTCGATGGAGGCTTCGGGAAAGGTTTTTCGGGGCTGGTCGGGGTTTGGCTGTATCTTCGCGATGGGTATTATTTTGATGCTGTCGCCGGGTTCCAGGGGATTTCTGGAACTGTCGAAGTATTGCTGATGTTCAGGTATCAGGGCTCCCAGGCCCTTGCCAAGACCGAATTTAGCCACGATTGATCAACTCCTCGGCGACTGCCTTATAGCTTCGGGATCCGATGCAGGCCGGATCGTACTGCAGAACGGGGAGCCCATGGGATGGAGCCTCGGAAAGCCGTATGTTGCGGGGGACTATGGTCTTGAATACCCTGTCCCTGAAGTACTCGCTCACCTGGCGCACGACCTGCTGGGAGAGTTTTGTCCTTCCGTCGAACATGGTGAGCAGTATGCCGCTTACCTTGAGGGTGGGGTTCATGCTTTTCTGCACCAGGCCTATGGTCTGCAGGATGAGGGAGAGTCCTTCCAGTGCGAAGTATTCGCACTGCAGGGGGATTATTACTTCGTCGGCGGCATTGAGTCCGTTGAGGGTGAGGATTCCCAGGGATGGGGGGCAGTCGACGAGGATAAAGTCGTAGTCGGCCTCCACGGTTGCCACGGCGCGCTTTAGGTATTCGTTTCTGTCTTCTTTGTCCACCAGTTCGACGGTGGCTCCGGAGAGGTCGATGGACGAGGGCGCCAGGAAGAGTCCGGGCACCTTGGTGGGAACAATGACATCCTCAAGCTGGCGGAGTCCGGAGATCACCTGGTAGACTCCCGCGCCGCCGGGCGAGCCTCCGACGCCAGAGCTGAGGTTGCCCTGGGGATCAAAATCGATGAGCAATACTCTGTGGTCCAGAGACGCGAGGGCAGCGCCGATATTGATCGCGCTGGTGGTCTTGCCGACCCCTCCCTTCTGGTTTACGAATACGATGATGCGTGCCATCGGCTCCCTTCTGTCATTGGGGGTATTCTACCATACATGGATCGAAGACCGCTAGAAGCAGGCTGCGCTCTTGACCCTTGCTTCTCCGAATCAGTAGACTTACCTAGTTCAATTAGTCGTCCGCCATTGTAAAGCCTCGACTATGTGTTAACAAGGAGATTTCATGCTGCACGATCGTGTTCTTTCCGCCATACAGGATGTCCGTCCCTCGCTTCAGGCCGACGGCGGCGATATCGAGCTGGTTTCGGTGAGCGACGACGGTATTGTCAATGTCAGGCTTACCGGCGCCTGCGGATCCTGCCCCTATTCGGTAATGACCCTCAAGCAGGGTGTCGAGGCCTATCTTAGGAAGATTGTTCCCGAGGTAAAGGAAGTACGGCAGGCCTAAGTCAGGCTTGGCTCAGGGGTTTTATTCAGCCTGGATTAAAACCCCGCCTGAACTCATTTTTCAAGCGCTTCGATTGTCTTCATATTTACCGGCAGTTCTATTTTTTCGCTGAGCCCTGCCTTTGCCGCCTCTCTGGACAGCCAGCCCAATAGGGCCAGGGCTCTGTTGCCTGCTGATTCAAACACTCGTTCCACCGCAAAATTGATCGACTCGATGGTCGATATAAAGTACAGCACTATTCCCTCCCGGCAGGGTATGACCCAGAGCCGGTTCTGCATCTTGCCGGGGCTGACAAAAGGAAGCAGCAGATACCGCATAACTGTGAGGTTTTCGCTTTTCAGCAGAAGGGATTCAGTCCCCCGCCCCAGGCTGTAGCCGAAGACGTTGGCGCCGAAGCTCGTATCCTTTTGAAAGGCGAGGAATTCCAGGCTCTGCCCGGGCTCCGCGGCTGCGGCCTCGGCCTGTGTGGGGCTGTCCACGGGCTTACGCGCCGATGCGCTGTCGATTTTGTACACACTCTCGTAGAGCAGACGCATTCTATCCCGACTGGCCGACCAGTACTCCAGGCCGGTCAGGCTTTCCACCGAACAAAGTATGGCGCTCAATTCATCGAGCAGGTCATTTTGAGAGCGCTGGGCGTAGTCTGGGCCAACCGGCAGCAGGGCGAGGGCTTCGATTCTGAGTTCCTTGTCCGCAATAGTATTCAGGGTTCCGAAGGGAAGGAAGGAATCCTCCAGCCGGGGCTGCAGCCGGGGTCTGCCGCCCGTGCCTGTGTCCGCGGCCAGGACGGGGAGCCCCGCGGCCGTACCGATGCTTGAAGGATAGACAGCCGCCGCCGCGGGGAGCGCCGTTGCCTGGGCAAAGGCGGGCGCAGCGGTGAACAGGGAACTCATAGCCAGCGCCAGGGCGCCCGCGATCGCTGTCGGGGAGTATTTCATCGGTGACAAGTGTAGCCGGAACAGGGTCAAAACGCTATACTGAAGACCGGAAATCACCATAGCTCGCGGCTGGCCGCGGAGTATGAAACCTTTGGGTGGATCAGCAATGACCATAGCGATGATGTTCTTGAAGCTCCTGGGCGGCCTGGCTCTCTTCATGGCCGGCATGGAAAAGACCTCCGACGGCATTCAGAAGGCTGCCGGGGAGCGTCTGCAGAACACCCTCAACTTCATGACCAAGAACAGTGTCATGGGGGTCTTGAGCGGCGCCCTGGTTACCGTGGCGGTGCAGTCATCCTCCGCAACCACGGTAATGCTGATCACCTTTGTCAACGCGGGCCTATTAACCCTCAAGCAGGGCATCGGCGTCATCATGGGCGCCAATATCGGCACCACCCTCACCGGCTGGATTATCGCCGGCGTGGGGATAGCCAAGTTCAGCATCGCCGCCATGGCGGTGCCGCTTTTCGGCGCCGGTTTCTTTATGAGCAACGCCAAGCGCAGATCCGAATCGTTCCGAAGCTACGGCCAGGCCCTTATGGGTCTGGCCCTTATTTTCCTGGGCCTCGATTTTATCGGCTCAGCCATTCCCAGGCCATCGGCCGAAGTCCTGCTCTTTTTGCAGCGTTTTTCGGGGATGGGCTTTGTCGCCATCGCGCTGGCGGTGGTGGCCGGCGCGGTATTCACAATTCTTGTCCACGCTTCCAGCGCCACCATGGCGGTGGTCATCGCCATGGCCGCCCAGGGGCTGATTCCGTTCGAACTGGCTGCAGCGCTCACCCTGGGAGCCAACATAGGCACCACGATCGACGCATTTCTGGCATCGATCTCGGCGGGGGCGAGCACCAACGCAAAGCGCGCCGCCTGGGCCCACATTCTTTTCAACGTACTGGGCACCGTTTGGGTTGTCATCATCTTCAAGCCCTTTATCAACCTGGTAGGCTGGGTCGTTCCCGGCGAGCTTTCGCCGGCCAACATGGGCTTGCACATCGCCATGCTCCATTCCCTCTTCAACGGCCTGAACACCGTGGTGCTTTTACCCTTCGTGCCGCAGTACACAAAGTTTCTCTGCCGCCTGATTCCGGAAAAACCCGGCGAATCCGAGCTCAGGGCTATCTACCTGCCCAAGACCCTCATGGACACTCCCGAGCTATCCCTGCTCCAAGCCCGCAAGGAGATCGGCGACATGGCCGCCCTTGCCAGATCCATGTTTTCCAGACTGAGGAACGACTTTCAGTCCGATTCCATGGACTTCGCTGCGGAAATCGAATGGTTCACCGCCAAGGAAAACTACGCCGACACAATGTACGAGGAGCTTTCGAAGTTCCTACTGGCTGTATCGAACAGCGATCTCTCGGACAAGACCAGGCTTCGGGTGGGCATCAAGCTGCGCATCGTCTCGGAGCTGGAGAATATTACCGACGAGTGTCTGAGCCTGGCGCTTCTCTTGAAGAAAAAAAGCGCCAAGGGTCTGGTTTTCGAGAGCGAGTCATCGTTTGGTCTAAAGCCGCTGTCGGATCACGTGGAGGAATTTTTATCCTTCGTGGCTGACCGTCTGCATAGGGGAATCACGGAGATTGAGCTGGCCATGGCCTCGGAGATGGAGAACGAAATCGACGAGGACAAGCGGAGATTGAAAAAACTGGCGCGACAAAGGCTCAAAGAGGGAGCCGACGTCAGGGCCGAGCTGCTCTATATCGATTTTGTCCGGCACATGGAAAAGATCGGCGATTACGCCTACGCCATCGCAGGCGAGCTGAGGAACTTCCCTAGCAGATAGGGCTGGCGATGGACTATAGGGGCTTCGGGGGCGCCGCTGGAATGCGGGGCTGCGCTGCCGACGCCGCCGGGCGGCGGCAACCCTGGTCCCCAGCGCCCGGCAAACCTTGGCAGCCGCCGCCCGGCCCGCGAAGCCCGGCTTTATGCCGATAGGCCGAAGAGGGCAGGCAATTCGTACACTTCCTTCACCCCACGCACAAGGATCCCCCCCATGCCCAACTCCAGGGCGGGCTCGATGTCCACTTCCTTTCGGTCCCCAATGGATACGCAGGCGCTAAAAGGCAGCCTAAGGCCGCGGCAGGCCGCGATAAAGGGTTCGATGGAGGGTTTGGATTTTTCAGTATCATCCAGGCCGGTGACCTGTTCGAATCTGGATGCCACGCCCAGGGCTTCGAGGCTGGCCCGGCCTACCGACCGGGGGTTGTTGGTGAGGAGGACGAGGCGAAAGCGCGTGGCCAGGCTTTCGAGCGCCTTATCCAGCCGAGGGTCGGGCTGCAGCCATTCACCGGGGATCAGGGTTTCTTCTCTCCAGCGATTTATGCTGGGCATGTCGACGCCGAGGGAGAGAAAATGGTTGGCCATGCTGGTGGGGGGAAGGCGCTGGGCGCGGCGCGCTTCGCGCGCCGCGCCCAAGCGTTCGGCCGCCTCCTGAAGGCTCAAGCCCAAAAAGCCCGCCAGGCGATCGACCTGGGAGCTTTCCTGGAAGCGGTAGTAATCGAGGTTTTCGTAGAGGGTGCCGTCCATGTCGAAGATTAAAGCTTTGACGGCGGAAATCTCGGTGCCTAAAAGGTTCACGGCTTGTCGGCGGCTCCGTAGGGAATGACTTCCTCGGGCGGGATGGGGGCCTCCTTATCAGGCTCAGGCCTAGCCGCAAAGCCGAGGCTTCCCTGTTTTGCCTTTCCCTTTTCCATCTGCCGTTTGATGAGCTTGGCCACCAGATCCCTGTTGTCCAGCAGCGAAGAAAGGGAGCGGTCGTGATGGATGAGGCTGATAATCTGGGCGAAGAGCCCCGTAACGTCGGCCTGGATATACCATTCCTTCTTCAGCAGTTCGTCCTGCTGCACGGCGTTGGTGCCGATGATTCTGTAGAAATAGCCCTGCCGATAGGCGGCGTCGAAATCGTCGATGGCTGTACCGTTGAAAAGCGGGAGGGACACTGCGCAGATCACCTTGGAAGCGCCCAGGTCTTTGAGGTTTTTCATGCCTTTTATCAGGGTGCCGCCGGTGCCGATCATGTCATCGGCCATAAAGATGGTCTTGCCCTCAACGTCGCCTAAAAGCCGCATTTCGCTGATGTTGGACTCGGAAGCGTTCTTGCTCACCTTGGAGTAGTCCCTTTCTTTATACAGAAGGGCTAGGGGCCGCTGCAGGGCGTTGGCGTAGAACTTGTTGCGGTCCACTGCGCCCGTGTCGGGAGCCAGGACGACGAGGTTTTCGGTCTGGATGTCCACGATGGACATGAGTTTTTCGATTATCTGGAAGGAGGCGTGAAGGTTTTCCAGCCTGAGCTTGTCGAAGCAGTTTTCGATCTCCCGGGAGTGTATGTCCAGGGTGATCAATCGGTCGGCGCCGAGGTTTTCCAGCATGGCGCCCACCCGTGCGGCGGTGAGGCCTTCCCTTCCCTTCTTTTTGTGCTGCCGGGAATAGGGGTACATGGGCAGCACCAGGTTGATGCGCTCGGCGCCTGCCTGCATTGCAGAATCGATGGCCACAAAAAGGTTGAAGATATGGTCGTTGACCGACATCACCCGCTTGACCGCCCCTTCGTTGAAGGCTATGGGCTGATGGTTTTCGATATCCTGAAATATGTAGATGTCCTTGCCCCGGATAGACTCGAGAATTTCGGTCTTGATCTCTCCGTTGGCGAAGAAGGTGTGTCTGGCATTAATTTTAAAGCGCGGAGGCCTGTATTTGTCGGTTGGTCCGGGCATGAACAGATAGCCTGAATTGGCATCGTTCGAAAAATTGATCTTCCGGATGGCGAGCTCCTGGCTGATGTGGTACCGCGAGGAGAGCGCTTGGGTCTTCCGGTCGAAACGTCGCTTGTAAATCCCGGACAGCTTGCGGACCACACTGTCCGCGAATGCTTCGGCTCCGGGGCAAGCGATGATACCCAATTTTGTTGGGTCGGAATAACTCATGGGTTCGCCGCCTTGTCGTGTTTGCTTGGTTAAAGGCTATACCGATGGGGGGTCTTTGTCAATCTGAAGGCGGAGGATGGAAGGCTAGACTCTTCGTACGACAGCCGCAAGACGCTGAGCCTTGGGCGGTCCGAGGACAAGCTTCGGGCCTGTGGCTATTTCAACCCCTATCGGATTGCGTGAATCTGTTCCCCAGTATTCGACCTTGTATCTGCCCGGCGCGAGGTCGAGGACGAGCTGGCGGCTGTTTCCGGGAATTGTCGAATCCTGAAGATCCTGTCTGATTGCTTCCTCCAGCCAAAGCAGGATAGCACCCCGAGGCTTATCCTGGAATTCCTGTCCGCCAAGGATTCCAACACCGCCATGCCAGAGGGCAGGATTCG
>JAVEYV010000081.1:0-8496 GCA_034003305.1 Spirochaetia bacterium
CTTCCGTTTAGAAAAATGGTGGGCAACCCGTACGGGTAGTACCAAGTGTACCATGCCGGGAAACCGTCGTCAATGTTAATTTCATGCGATGCTGAAAACCGGCCATCGCATTCAACCTGCTGCGCTGGCGGCCCGATTGGCGCCCAGCAATTTCGAATACAGGAAGGCTCCGATCACCGCCGCTCCGCTTAAAAACACCGGCAGCGTACCGGGAAAAAGGGAGTACACCCCCGCGGCCAGCAGGATACCCCGCAGCCAGAAGGGAATAGGTCTGGTAATGTAGCCCATCCAGAAATAGCCAAAGGCGAAGATAGCGATAATGCCAGTGGCGATCGCCCAGAGATTGGCCGCCAGGCCGCCCTGCATGAGAAGACCAGAATCGTAGCAAAATGCGAAGGGTACGATAAAAGCCAGAAAACCCAGACGCATGGCCTGGAAGCCAATCTTGTTCGGTCCTGCGCCCGCGATGGAAGAGGCGGCGAAGCAGGCAAGGGCTACCGGGGGTGTAATATTCGATATTACAGCGAAATAGAACACGAACATGTGGGAGGCCAGGGGAGAGAAGCCCATGCGCACCAGGATGGGTGCGCCGAGAGCCGAAGCCAGGATATAGGCACCGGTGGTCGGCAGGCCCATGCCCAGAAATATGGAGACTATCATGATCAGCACCAGGGCGATGATGGGCATATCCTGCGAGAAGGAGAGAACGAAGCCCACGAGCTTGCCCCCGATTCCCGTCAGGGCGACTGCCCCAAGGACGATGCCTGCTACCGCGCAGGCTATGGCGATGAGGGGTATGCCCTTGGACCCTTCATAGATAGCGTTTACGGCATCCTTGTACCCCATGCCCGCATTGAAGTAGGTGGCGGCAATAATAGCGATCAAAACGGGCAGAATGCCCAATTTAGACCGGGTGAGCCCTTCGGCGAGACCGGGAAAGGCCAGAGCCGCCAAAAAAACAAGAATGGAAATCGCGCCCGTCAGGTAGGACAGCCTGCGCTTTTTGGCATCCTCGGTTTTTGGGTTAAAAAATGCGGTCACCCAGGCTAAAATGATGCCCATTATTGCCGCCCTCATGGGCGTAGCCCCGGAGAGGAGAAAGTAGACTATCCCGGCCAGGGGTGTGATCATATACAGCTTTCGCAGGACATGCCGTTTCGAAGGGAGCTCCTCGGCAGGCAGTCCCTGCAGGTGATTCTTGTACGCGGCGAGCTTTACCATGAGAAAGACAGCCCCGTAGTACATAATGGCCGGCAGCAGGGCCGCGATCATGATCGTTCTGTAGGGCAGGCCGAGGAATGAAGCCATGAGAAAGGCGCCTGCGCCCATTACCGGCGGCATCAGCTGGCCGCCGGTGGAAGCGACCGCCTCGACAGCCCCGGCAAAGTAATTCTTGTAGCCTATCTTTTTCATCAGGGGGATGGTGAAGGTTCCCGTTCCGTAGACATTGGCCACCGCCGATCCTGAAATCGAGCCGAAAAGCGCCGACGAGGTAACGGCGATCAAGGCCGGGCCGCCGGGCTGGGTGCCGGTAAAGGCCTGAGCCAGGTCCATAAAGTACTGGCCGACCCCGGTTTTTTCCAGGAATCCTCCAAAAATGAGGAAGACCATGACGTAGGTGGCCGACACCCCCAGGGGTGAAGAGAAAATCCCCTCATCGGTCAGGAAGGATTGTTCGACTACCTCAGGGAGGCTGAAGGAAATGCCCTTGAAGAGGCCTGGAATGTGCTTGCCGAAGAGCATGTAGAAAATGGCTACGAGGGCGATGATCGTGATGGGAAGCCCCACCACCCTCCTGGCTCCTTCGAGAAGGAGGACCATGAGCAGGATGCCCAGTACGAGTTGGGCATTGGTAACCGGATCGACCTGAACCATCCGTGAGGTTATCGCCCAGTAATTCATGACGATGTAGACGCCGGGAACGAATGAAACCGCGGCCAGGAAGGCATCGTACCAAGGCACGCTGTTCGCCGGACCCTTTTTCCTGGCGGGCCAGAGGATAAAGGCCAGGGGCAGAATCATGGAAAGGTGGAGAGACCGCTGCAGATAGGCCTCGAAATTGCCGAACACCGAGGTGTAGATATGAAAAATGCCTACAAGAGTTATGTAGACATACACCGCTTTTTTGGCTAGGCCTTCTAGTTTCCGCATTGGGGTTCTCCGGATTCGAGAATTACAGGAAGAGGCCGGGCGCAAGCCCGGCCTCGGGGGTAAAAACCAAAGCCCTTATCGGGCAGGTAAAATTATTTTGCGTTCTTCCAGAACTGCACCGAACCCGGATGAGAGGGCAGCCCTGCGGGGAGTGCGTCTTTGACCGTGAGTTCGTTAAAATCCGAAACCGCTGCAGCCAGACTGGCCTTGTTGGCCCACATGGCTTTGTTGAGTTCGTATACGAGCGTATCGGGAAGATCCTTGCGGACCACGATGCAGTTATAGTCGCCGATCGTCTTGATCGGGGTTGTCACGCTCTTGTAAATGCCCGGCTCGATGGTAAAGGTAGTGGTTCCGTAAGCCTTGGCCAGGGCGTCGAGGGCTTTCTGCCCCACCGGCAGTATGTAGATTGGCGTCGAGGTCTCGATATTCATGACGATGGATGCAGCCTTGCCTACCGAGAAGGCGAAGACGTCCAGGTGATTGTCCGCCATGAGATCGGCGCCATTGTCGTAGGAGGTAAACTCGAAGCTCCAGCCCTTTTTCTTGAGCTGGTCGTAATCGGTGCCGTAGCCCTTCTTGAACATCGCCTTGATGACAAACTCCGAGGCTGTTCCCGGCTTGAGGGTGGCAAAGCGGACGGGAATGCCTTTGGCGACCAGGTCGTCCAGGCTCTTGATGCCGTTTTTATCCGCGAAATCTTTTCTTATGATGTAGTAGGTGAACTGGGTGTAGAGGTTGGCCATTACCACGGCGTTTTTGACATCCTTGCCGGCGAAATCCTCTTCGCCCGCGAGAGCCGCGCCTACCAGGGATACGACGGAGAATCCGAAATCGCCTTTTTTCTGATCTACGTTAACGATATTGCCCACACCGCCTCCGGTGGAGGAGGTGGTCTGCAGAACATTCTTGCTCCACATCTCGGAGAGTGCGGTGCCGAGGGCAAACCAGTTGCCGCCGGGGGGGCCCGCCATAAACTTGAGCTGGTCAGGCCAGCCTGCCTTGTTCTGGGCACCAAGACTTGCGACAAGCATGAGCGCAAGCAGGATCAGCAATGCTTTTTTCATCGAAACGCCTCCTAAAAAATGGACACATTCGAAAGCACAAATCGCGCTTCAGAAGCTTTACGGCAAAGCCCAAGGGCTTTTTCCGCGATTTGCAGTGTATTCGACTGGATTTGCGCCGTCAAGAAAGTTTTTATAAAACAAAAAATGGAACCTCAGCCCCGCGAAACGGAAAAAAAGCCGATCGCCGGCCGGCTACATCCTGAATTCCTCACCCAGATAGAGTCTTCGGGCGGATTCATCGTTCAGCACCGATTCCCTGTCTCCCGAAACCACAATCTGGCCCAGGTTGATGATATAGGAGCGGTCGGTAATATCCAGGGCGTCCCTGACGTTGTGGTCGGTGAGCAGAACCCCTATCCCTGCCTCCGTAAGTCGCTGGATGGTCTTTTTTATCTCGTGAATGGCTATGGGATCGATGCCGGTAAAGGGTTCGTCCAGGAGCAGGAACTTTGGCTGTATGGCCAGGGCTCGGGCTATCTCGGTACGGCGGCGCTCGCCCCCGGAGAGCGTGTAGCCTGGCTGCTTGGCTATGGCGCTTATGCCGAACTCCTCCAGCAGCTCCGCCGTCCTGGCTCGGCGCGCCGCCTCGTCCATGCCGGCCCTTGCCTCCAGGATAGCCATGATATTGTCCTCGACACTGAGCTTGCGGAAAATGGAAGCGTCCTGGGGAAGATAGGAAATGCCCAGCCTGGCCCGGCGGTACATTGGAAGCCCGTTCAAGGGTATGCCGTCCAATTCGACGGTACCGGCGCTGGGTTTGAGAAAGCCTGCCAGCATGTAAAATACGGTTGTCTTGCCGGCGCCGTTGGGACCCAAAAGGCCTACTACCTCGCCGGTACCCATGGAAAAGTCTACTCCATTGACCGCCAGCTTTTTGCCGTAGGATTTACGCAGGCCCTTTGCTTCTAACAGGGACGAACTCAAGGCCCCACACCTTCTTTTTTCTTGGTGCTGATGGTGCCGCTCACGCGTCCAGAAAATTCCATATCCCCCAGATCGGTCTTGCCCGACATGGCGTCGGCCTCGATCCGCTCGGTGCCCGAGACAGCCACGGGAGAACCGGAGAGCTGGAGACTTTCATCGACCCTGTTGTAGAGGGCGAACTCCGCCCTAACAGCGAAGTCTTCCTTAAGGATATGCACGCCCACCCGGGCATCCACGGTGGACTGGACCTGATCGAAGCGCACCCAGTCGGCTTTGAGCAAAACATCATTCTTGGAGTCTTCCAGCACGACCTTTGTCTTCGCCGTGCCGATCTCGCTGTCCCGGGCATACTCCAAGGCTTCGGCCTTGAGCAAAAAACCTTCGGATTCGTCGTACACAATCACGTTACCCTTGCAGATAACATTGTTGTAGTCCTCGCCTGAAAGTTCGATCCAGTCGGCTTTGATCTCCATGCTTTCGGTGTTCACCACCGCGGCGCCGATGAGAATGGTTTTTTCCCTGTCCTTGGCAATAACGCTTTCCATCCTGTCGGCGGAAAAGGTAATGGTTTGAATCTCTCCTTCCTGCTCCGCCGGCGGCTCTGCTTCCTGGGACTGGGCGGGTTGAGCCGCCTGTGCGCCGAGAGGGCTGGCGATCGGCGACAAGATCCCAAGGCTGATGAGAAGGAGCGAAAAAACAAGCCCGGACCTTAACCGGCAGGACAAGACTCCCAGGGCGCAGCGACTGGATGGTTTGCTGCCTTCTCTATATGATTTCATCCCTCTACTCCTTTGTCCGAGCGGGTACAGCCTTGCTTTGTATCATTCCTTCAACGCCGCCTCTGAATGCGAAGGCCTTCTCACGGACATCGGCGAAAAAGCCCCTTCCCTGAAGAAAGAGTGTTTCCCCTATCCGCACCAGCACAGGATTCTCAGGTCCGCCTTCCAGGCTTTCGGTGGCGGCGAAATATTTAAGACTATCGGTCTCGAAGCTCGCATCTTCTTCCAGAGAGCGGATACGCACCGAGCCTTTTACCTCGGCATCGCCGGTATCCTCATAGTAATAGGCTTCCTCAGCCTCGCCGGAGGCGACGACGGTTACCCCGTCGTCGCCGATGTCTTCGAAGCTGAGGCCGTAGACGACTAAAAGCCCCTTTTCCTTGAAGTATTCCGCCCGTTCCGCCTGGGCGATAAAGCTTAGGCCCGTTTTGCCAAAATCCTTTCTGCTGTAGTTAAAAAAAACCACTTCGGGAAGCTCTTCCTGAGCGGCAAGCGGGCTTTCTTCCCCTAAAGAACAGGAAAAGAAAAGGCTAAGCGCGGCGAAGAGCGCGGCTGCGAGCGACAGCGCCCTGCCTGGGCTTTTGACAGTGGTCATGTCGTTTGAGTATGGAACCTGCATGGGAGCCTGTCAATACAAGCTCGTCGCCGCCAGGGCCTTCAGCCTCCCCTAGTCAGGGCGCAGCTTCGGCAGGCGGCGACAAAGGCGGCAAACAGCGGGTGCGCCTGGGTAGGTCTGGATTTGAATTCAGGATGGAACTGAACCCCCAGGCCCCAGGGATGGTTCGGCCATTCGCAGGCTTCCACCAGGCTGCCGTCGGGGGTTGTGGCCGCGACGATGAGCCCCGCGGCCTCGAGCTGGTCTTTAAAGGCGTTGGAGAGCTCGTAGCGGTGCCGATGGCGTTCGGAGATGATCTCGCTGCCGTAGGCTTTTCGGATCGCGCTGCCTTCCTTGGTTTTCGACCTGCTGGCCCCCAGGCGCATGGTTCCGCCGTAGGCCTTTATGTCGATCTGTTCTTCCAGGAGCGAAATGACGGGGTGTTTCGTGGTTTTGGAAAATTCGCTGGAATGGGCGTCGGACATGAGCGCGACGTTTCTGGCGTATTCGATGACCATTATCTGCATGCCCAGGCAGATGCCGAAATAGGGCAGGCCCTTTATTCGGGCATAGCGGGCCGCAGCCACCATGCCCTCGATACCCCTGGAGCCAAAACCACCGGGCACGAGTATGCCGTCGATGTCGGCAAAGGCTTCTTCCAGTTTTGCGGCGATACTATCGTCAGTCCGATCAGGGACAAGCCCATCGGTTGCTGCACTGGCGCCGGAGGCATCAGGCTCTGCTTCCAATGAACCCGAGTCGATTTTTACCAGCTCGACCTGGGCGCTGTTGGCTATGCCCCCATGGGCAAGGGCTTCCCAGATAGATTTATAGGCGTCATGGAGCTCCATATACTTGCCCACGACCCCGATTCGAAGCTTGGAGGCCGGGTGGCGGATTTTCTGCACCACCGACTGCCAAGGACCAAGCTCGGCATGTCTGCTCTCGACGTTCATTTTTTTCAGGATAAAGCCGTCGATACCCTGGTCGTAATACACCAGGGGCAGCTCATAAATGGCGCTTACATCGTAGCCCGAGATCACGCCTTCCAGCTCCACATTGGTGAAGGAAGAGATTTTTTTTCTCAGCTCGAGGCCTAGGGCTTCTTTGGAACGCAGCACCAGGACATCGGGCTGAATGCCCATTTCCTGGAGTTCCTTGACCGCGTGCTGGGTCGGTTTGGTTTTTATCTCGCCCCCGGATACAGCCGGCACCAGGGTGACATGGACGGAAACCGCGTTCTGCCTTCCGAATTCATGGATGAGCTGGCGGGCGGCTTCCAGAAAGGGGACCGATTCCATATCGCCGACGGTGCCGCCGACCTCGATAATGGTTATGTCTACCTCGGGTTCGTCGGCCACCACCAGGATCCGCCGCTTGATCTCGTCGGTAATGTGGGGGATTACCTGGACGGTGCGGCCCAGGAAGTCCCCTGCCCGCTCCCGCTCTATGACGGCCTTGTAGACCTGGCCTGTGGTGATGGAATTGACCCGGGACAGCGGGGCTCTGGTAAAGCGGCCGTAGTTGCCCAGATCCAGATCGGTTTCGGCTCCGTCGTCGGTGACATAGACTTCGCCATGCTGGTAGGGGCTCATCGTGCCTGCGTCGACATTGAGGTATGGATCGATTTTAACCATGCGGACGTTGAATCCGCGGGCTTCCATGAGGGCACCGATGGACGATGCGGCGATGCCCTTTCCCAGTGAAGAACAAACCCCGCCGGTAACAAATATCAGCTTCTTCATGGGATTTCAGTATCATTATCATGGGGGGTCTTTGTCAACAGGAACAGGGTAGTGGAAAAACAATTATTTTACATATAGAATCTACTATATGGATGAACTACGTTCGCTCCTGGAGAGGGGTCTGTCTTCGCTCGGGGTCGAAGAGCGGGACCGGGCTCTGGAAACGCTGCTGCGCTACAGCCAGGAGATCGAAGCATGGAACCCGACCTACGGTCTTGTAAACGCCTCGGGGCAGGACCTGATCATCAAACACATTCTGGACAGCCTGGCTCCCTGGCGGCTTCTGGAAGCGCTGCTGGCCGAGTGCGATAAAACGGCGGCGGGCAACGCGATAGAAGGAGCTGACAGAATATCCGCGGAGCCCGAAGAGCGAGAATCGTCTAACGCTTCGACGTTGACCGATATTGGAACAGGAGCTGGCTTGCCAGGCATACCCTTGAGCGTAATAATGCCAACCCGCAAATTCAGGCTTGTAGAGCGAATGGGAAAGCGCGCAACGTTTTTGGAAAGCCAGAAAACAATTCTATCCCTTGACAATGTCGAGATAATCGAAAGCGAAGTCGAGCGGGCCGCCGGGCCTCACGATCTGGTTCTTTTCAGAGCCTTCAGGCCTTTTTCAGAACTTAAACTTTTCAAGTCGATATGGAAAAACATTCGGCCGGGCGGGGCTTTTTTCGCCTATAAGGGAAAACCTTTCAACGCCAAGCTTGAACTTGCGGGGATTGCCGTGGACCCGGTGCTGGCGGCTCCCTTTTCTAATGCGGAGATCCATGAGATTTGGGTTCCCTTTTTAGAGGAGGAGCGCTGCGTCGTAATCGTCAGAAAACCTCTGCCCTAAGCCCCGGATCGTCGGCCTGCAGGACCAGCTGTCGCCAGGCGCCTTCGGGCCGGGACAGGAGGGCGGGCTTCAAGGCATCCGATAATCGCCCTGACTCGGTATCGTTTGCACTTAAGGCCATGATCGTCGGTCCGGCGCCGGAAAGCCATACAGCCCGAGCTCCCGTTGTTTCGCAGAGTCGGGTGATTTCATCATAACCGGCCACGAGGGGAGCCCGGTAGGGCTGATGCAGTCTGTCCTCGCAGGCGGCGGTTACCAGTTCGAGGCGCCTTGTCTGGAAGGCAAGGGCCAGGAGGGCCGCCCTGCCGAGGTTGAAGACGGCGTCGGGGCGGGGGATGAAATCGGGCAGGGCGGCCCGGGCTTTTCGCGTCGACAGCTCGAAGGGCGGAATAAGGGC
>JAVEYV010000082.1:0-8423 GCA_034003305.1 Spirochaetia bacterium
CCGACAGCCACCCAGTCCATCAGGCTCTCGTCTTCTTCGCCGACGAGCTGGCAAAGAAGAGCAGCGGCGACATTAAACTCACCCTTTTCCCCGCCGGGCAGCTGGGGCAGGAAAAGGATTATATCGAAGCCATCAAGATCGGCTCGCTGGAATTCGCCAAGGTAAGCTCCGGCCCCATGGGGCAGTACGCTCCCACCCTTCAGGTGATTTCCCTGCCCCTCATCTGGCGCAGCCTCGAGCATCAGCACAACGTTCTCCAGGGCACGATCGGAAAAAGGCTGATGGCCGATGTGGACAAGGCCGGCTACAAGGGCCTGGCCTTCATGGATGCGGGATTCCGCTCCATTACCGCGACAAAACCTATCTATAGTCCCTCAGACCTCAAGGGTCTGAAGATCCGCGTGATGCAGTCCAAACCGCTCATCGACACGGTCAACGCCCTGGGCGGCAACGCCGTTCCCATGGGTCAGTCCGAAGTCTACTCGGCCCTCCAGACCAAGGTTATCGATGGCTGGGAAAACAACGAGCCTACGGTTCTTTCCTTCAACATGCAGGAAGTGGCCAAATATTTCAGCTATACCCGCCATTCTTCCATCCCCGATTTCCTCATGATGAATAAAAAACTTTTCGACGGTCTGCCCAAAAACCTGCAGACTGTCGTCGAGCAGACGGCGCTGGAGGCCATGGAGAAACACAACAAACTCTGGGGCGAGATGATCGACAAGACAGTGAGCGATCTCAGGGCCAAGGGCATGGTTTTCAACGAGGTGCGGGATGTCACCGAGTTCCAGAAGGCAGTGGGCGGGGTTTGGAAGGAATTCGAGCCCATCGTCGGCAAGGATCTGATCGAGGCCATCGTCAACGCAAAGTAGACCGGCCGAGTAATTGACAGTACTCTAAGGTGTTTCAGGCGGGGGCGGGCTGGGACAGCCCGCCCCCGCCTGCGTCCCCGCCCGGGGCATGCAACGGCAGCGAATCGGAGGATCCTATGAGAGAGGCTTTGCACCGGATTATCGGAGGCATGGAGAGGGCTTTGACAGCGATCGCCGCCGCGATCATGGGGCTGTTATCCCTGGTGGTCTGTTGGCAGGTTTTCGCCAGATATGTACTGCAGAAGAGCCCGATTTGGGTGGAAGAATTCTCGGTTACCGCCATTATGTGGATTGGCTTGCTGGGCGCGGCCGCCGCGGTCTGGACCGGCGACCATATGCGGCTTGAGTTTGTGACTAAAAAACTGCCCAAGGCTGGGGGTGTCTTTCTTGAAGTGCTTATAGACGCCGCCATTGGGTACTTCGCGTTCTTTCTCTTCAGGCACGGGCTTGTCCTCACCCAGGCCATGTGGGACTCTCAGATGTCGACCATCAAACTGCCCCTGGGAATCACCTACCTCGTCCTGCCCATCGCTGCCGTATTCATGATCATCTTCGCCGCGCTCCGGGTTGTCGAAAAAATAACCAACGCCGCCGAAGCCCGAAAGGAGGCGCGCGATGCCCGTTGAGCTCGTGCTCCTCGGCTCCTTCGTACTATTGATAATTCTAGGCGTGCCTATCTCCTTCAGCTTAGGCATTTCGGCACTGCTTTCGGCATTCTCCGCCGACATGGGTCCGGCCATAATCGCGCAACGCGTCGCCGCCAGCATGCAATCCTTTCCCCTCCTGGCCATACCATTGTTTATTCTCGCGGGCTCAATCATGGCCAGGGGCGGTGTGGCCAAGCGCATGGTGGACTTCGCATATATTCTCGTAGGCCCATTGCCCGGCGGCCTGGCGATAGTCAACTGCATCGAGTCGATGTTTTTCGGCGGCGTTTCGGGCTCAGCCGTGGCCGATGTTTCCTCCACCGGTTCGATCATGATTCCGATGATGGTCCAAAAGGGCTACGACAGGGATTTTTCGGTGGCCGTCACTGTGGCTTCGGCAAGCCAGGGGATCATCATTCCACCCTCCCACAACATGGTTATCTACGCCATGGTAGCCGGCGGGGTCTCGGTAGGAAAATTATTTCTCGCAGGGTATATACCGGGAATCGCCCTGGGACTTTCCCTCTCGATCGTTTGTTATTTTATCGCCCTGAAGCGAAAATACCCCTGCGAAAAGCGCCCGCCCCTAAAAGAGTGCGTTAAAATCTCCGTAGACGGCATTTTCGCCCTGCTGGCCGCCCTCATCATTGTGGTGGGTATCGCAGCGGGAATCTTTACCGCCACCGAAGCCTCGGCCGTAGCGGTGATGTACGCCGCGTTTTTAGGTTTTGTAATTTACCGGGAATTAAAGCTCAAAGACATTATTCCTATTCTGATGGAATCGGTTAAGACCACCGCGATAGTTCTCTTTTTAATAGGCTGTGCCTCCGCCTTCGGCTGGATGATGACCTATCTTCAGATCCCTGCGGCGGTGATGAAATTTTTCCTGGGACTTACCTCAAACAAGTTCCTGATCCTTTTAATCGTAAATATTCTGCTTCTCTTTCTCGGCATGGTCATGGATGTGGCACCGCTGATCGTTATCGTAACGCCTGTCCTGCTTCCCGTGGTGAAGGCGGCTGGTATGAGCGAGATTACCTTCGGCATTCTTCTGATGCTCAACCTGGGTATCGGTCTGACGACCCCACCGGTCGGCGCCAGCCTCTTCGTGGGCTGCATGGTGGGCAAGACGACAATTGAAAAGACAAGCCGAGCCATGCTGCCGCTCTGGCCCGCGATGCTGATCGTGCTTTTCCTGGTAACCTACCTGCCCTGGTTTACCGAGGCCTTGCCGAATTTGTTCATGAAGTGACGAATTTAATAAATTGAACTCGCTTACGCTGCAAGGGTATTGGTATTCATAAATAAAATTGATAATTAGGAAATTTAATTCCTGTTATCCAGTCATTAGTTTTAAAAAAGCCCCGCGATCGCTCGCGGGGCTTTTACATAATTCCGGCTCGTTCCAGCCGGCTTTATGGCTTATTTCTTATTCGCCAGTGTGGCCTTGCACATCTTGCAGATCTTGGTCTTCTTGCCTTCGATTTCCTGCTCGTACAGGACCTTTACACCGTCTCTGTTGCAGACGGGGCAGAGGCCGCGGCCGCCGGACGGGACTTCTTGAAGGCCTTTTCCTCTATGCGCTTTTGACATATTTTCCTCCCGCTCCCTTAGCTGGCCTTTTTCTCGGCCTTGGCTTTCTTCTCGGCCTTGCGCTTGCTGCGGGCGGCCTTCTTTTCGTCAACCTTCTGATCCACCAGCTCGAGGATAACCATATCGGCGGCATCGTGAGCTCTCTCGCCGATGCGCAGGATCCTGGTGTAACCGCCGGCCCTTTCCTTGAAGCGGGGGCCGATGTCGGTAAAGAGCTTGGCCAGTATCGCCTCGTCCTGGATTTTCTTGGCGGCAATTCTTCTGTTATGGACTGAGTCTTCCTTGGCCCTGGTAATCAGCTTTTCAGCGACCTTTCGGGTTTCTATTGCCTTGGCCCTGGTGGTGACGATCCGCTCGTGCTTGAAGAGGACTGTCGCCATGTTACGCAGCAGGGCCTTGCGGTGAGCCGCTACCCTGTTCAGTTTGTTATATCCTATCTTATGCTTCATCGGTCTCTTCCTTCTTCATGCTCAGTTTCAGATAGTTCCGAAGCGGCGTATAGTCGGTCATACCGAGGCTGAGGCTCCATTCCGCGAGCTTGGCCTTGATCTCCAGAAGGGATTTCTTTCCGAAATTCCTGGTTTTGGTGATCTCATCCTCGGTCTTCCTGGTAAGATCTCCAATAGTCTTTATATTGGCGTTCTTGAGGCAGTTGGATGAACGCACCGAAAGTTCGAGCTCTTCAACCGGGGTATTGAGAATCTGACGCACCCTTTCTTCGATCTCGTCGCTCTGCTCGTCGCTGCCCGATTCATTCTCATCAAAGTTGATAAAGATGGAAAGGTGATCCTTGGCGATCTTTGCGGCTTCGCCCAGGGCGTCTTCAGGTTTGGTTGTGCCGTCGGTCCAGATCTCCAGAACGAGTTTGTCGTAGTCGGATCTCTGGCCTACCCGGGTGGGCTCGATGGCATACTTGACCTTGATGACCGGCGAGAAGATGGCGTCCATTGGAATGGTACCGACGATCTCGATGTAGTGCTCGTTAACCTCGGCGGGCACATAGCCTCTGCCCAGGTCAACCTGAATTTCCAGGTCGAGATGAACATCCTTGTCCAGGGTAGCTATGTGTATTTCGGGGTTGAGGATGTCCAGGGCTTTATCCGACGAGAAGAGAGCGCCGTCGATGACTGTCGGCCCTTTGATCTCGTAGAGGAAGGTCGCCTGTTCCTGGTCGTTGGGCAGGCGCAGCCTCAGCTGCTTGAGGTTGTTGAGAAACTCGATAGTATCTTCGACCATTCCGGGAATGGTTTCGAATTCACTGGTGACGATGTGCTGAGCGCCTTCCTCGTTGTAGCGGACAACCCGAACGGCGGTGATCGCATAACCCTGGATGGACGAAAGAAGGATGCGCCGCAGGGTGTTCCCCACAGTGGTTCCGTATCCCGGCTCGAATGGGTAGGCGATGAACTTGCCGTAGGAGGGCCCCGACTCGCTCTGCTCGTAGGTAATGCCCTTCGGCCTCTTGAAACCTTTGAGAAGGTTCTTTCGTGCCATTTCGGCTCCTTATTTCGAATAAAGCTCGACGACGAGCTGTTCGCGGATATCTGCCATGTCGGTGATGTCCTGGCGGTGCGGGTAAGCCGCAAGGCGTCCCGCCATTTCGTCGGGATTAATCTCGACCCAGGGCATTGTTCCGGACTTGCCGACTTCCTGCAAAGCGTTCTTGATGAGGTCGAACTTTTTGGCCTGCTCGACCACTGAAACCTTGTCTCCAGTCTTTACCAGGAAGGAGGGGATGTTCACCCTCTTGCCGTTCACGGCGATGTGGCCGTGATTTACCAGCTGACGCGCCTGGGCGCGGGAACTGGCGAGGTGCATTCTGAAAACCACATTGTCCAGCCTTCGCTCCAGGAGAATAAAGAGGTTCTCGCCGGTTTTTCCGGGCATGGCCAGGGCTTTTTCGAAAGCGTTCCTGAACTGGGTTTCCATGAGTCCATAGGCCCGCTTGAGGGTCTGCTTTTCCCTGAGCTGGGTGGCATATTCCGATCTCTTGCCCATTCTGGCCTTGGGGGCTTTTCCGGGCGGAAGACGCTTTTTGTTCATCGGGCACTTGTCGCTGTTGCAGCGGTCGCCCTTTAAAAAAAGCTTTTTCTGTTCGGTGCGGCAAAGCCTGCACACTGGTCCAATATAACGTGCCATTTTTATCTACCCCCTGTCAAATGCGGCGGGCCTTGCGAGGCCTGCAACCGTTATGGGGAATGGGTGTGACATCGTTGATGGTCTTCACCTTGAGCCCCAGAGCTCCCAACTGCCGTATGGCCGACTCGCGGCCGATTCCCGGTCCTTTTACAAAAACGTGAACTTCTCTCAGGCCTGAGTTCATGGCCTTCTGAACCACAGTTTCGGCCACCGTCTGGGCAGCGAAGGGGGTGGACTTTTTCGCTCCCCTGAACTGATGGGTGCCGGAACTGGACCACGCGATGGTGTTTCCGTTCAGATCCGTAATGGTGATGATGGTGTTGTTGAAGGTCGCCTGAATATAGACATTTCCCTCGTAAACACTCTTTTTCTCTTTTCTCTTCTTTGTAGTAGTGGCTGCCACTTTGACTCCCCTTTAGCTTACGCGGCCTTTTTCTTATTGGCGACCGTCTTGCGCTTGCCCTTCCTGGTACGGGCATTGGTTCTAGTCCTCTGTCCGTTAACCGGAAGTCCCTTGCGGTGACGTAAGCCCCGGTAGCATCCAATATCCATGAGCCGCTTGATGTTGAGGGCAACCTCGGTGCGGAGCCTTCCCTCTACCTTGTAGTCGTTCTCAATAACCTTGCGGAGCTCGTTGATCTCTTCGTTGGAGAGATCGTTCATCTTCTTGGTGGGCTCGATGCCCGTGGCTTCGCAGATCTTCTTCGCGCTGGTTCTACCCAGACCAAAGATATAGGTTAGGGCGATTTCGACATGTTTGTTCGGGAGATCTATTCCCGCGATACGCGCCATTCGATTCCTCCTACCCTTTTAGCCTTGCTTCTGTTTGTGCTTGGGATTGTCACAGACAATCCTGACAATGCCGTTTCGTCGTATGACCTTGCATTTGTCGCATATTTTCTTAACGCTGGTCCTGACCTTCATACCTTCCCCTTAGTGTGCACGCGGATTAGCGCGTGAACACGCAATTAAATACCATATCGCAAAAAATATCTACAGGTTCCTGGACCTGATGTGTCCTTTCCGAACAAGCCCGTCGTGGTGGTGCATCTTGAGCATGGCTTCAACCTGGGACATGGTGTCCAGATCGACGCCGACGATGATGATGAGCGATGTTCCGCCAAGGAGGTAAGCCAGTTCGCTCGGGAAGTTGAACATCAGCTGCACCAGGCTTGGAATAAGGGCTATCAGCGCCAGGTAGAGAGCTCCGGGAAGTATTATCCTGTTGAGTATCCTGGAGAGATACTCTTCCATCTTTTCGCTTCTGATGCCCGGAATGGAGCCGCCGTTTTCCCTAATATTCTTGGAAATCTCCTGGGGATTGAGGGATACCTGGGTGTAGAAGTAGGCGAAGAAGACTATGAGTACAACATAGAAGAAGCTGTACCAGAATCCCTGGGGCCTCAGCCAGTAGGAGAAGTCCCTGAGCCACTTAGCCTGCACACCGAAGCTTTGGGCGATCTGCAGGGGGAATGTAAGCAAGCTCGAGGCGAATATTACGGGGATAACCCCGGAAGGGTTGATCTTGAAGGGAATGTAGGTGTTCTGGGCACCGTACATCTTGCGGCCGACCACGCGCTTGGCGTAGTTGACCGGAATCTTTCGTTGTCCCTGCTGTTCGGTAACCACAAGGGCTACGATTCCCACAAACATGACGATGACAACAATTGCGTAGACAGCGTTGATCTCGCCCAGCTGTATCTTC
The DNA here is from genome assembly GCA_034003305.1 of Spirochaetia bacterium. Lineage (GTDB taxonomy): Bacteria > Spirochaetota > Spirochaetia > Treponematales > Rectinemataceae > UBA2256. The sequence goes on from JAVEYV010000082.1 coordinate 6,957, forward strand.
TTGATGAGTTCGAATATGGCGTTGGGAAGCCGCGCTACGATACCTGCGAAGATCAGCAGGGAAATCCCGTTGCCGATGCCGCGCTTGGTTATCTGCTCGCCTATCCAGATAAGGAACATGGTGCCGGTGGTTACGGTGAGAATGGCGATGATGGAATACATCATCCTGTTTTCCATAACGATGGCGCCCGGAATCCTGTCGGCATAAACGGTGTAGGAAAAACCCTGAACGGCGCAGACCGCCAAGGTGCCGATCTTAGTCCAGCGAGCCAGCTTCTTGCGGCCGCCCTCTTCTTCGGCTATAGCCTTCAGCTTGGGAAACACTATAAGAAGCAGCTGCAGGATGATCTGGGTGCTGATGTAGGGCATTACACCCATCATGAAGAGTGAGAAGTTCTTGAAAGCGCCGCCGGCGAAAAAGTCGAGATAGTCCGTTATTCCGCTGGTTCCTCCGGACTGGCTGGCGAAGTAAGACTGCAGCGCGCTGGCATTGATGCCCGGCAAGGGCAAGAATGCGCCGACTCTGAAGACCATCAGCCAGAAAAGGGTAAAAAATATTCTGTCTTTAAGTTCCTTGATCCGGAAAATATCCGAAAGCGGGTTACCTGCCATGCATTCCTGCCTTTTTTTACCAGCCTAGCTTAGGCTTTTCCGGCCGAGGCTACCGCGGTGGGGGTCTCGACCTTGCCGCCGGCTGCTTCGATTTTGGTCTTGGCGCCTGCGGAGACGGCATCGACGCTTACTTCGAGCGCGATGGAAATGCTTCCCTTTCCCAGAACCTTGATAAGGCCCTCGGGCTTCTTGATGAGTCCCTTGAGCAAGAGGGAAACCGCATCGACCTTGTCTCCGGTCTTGAACTTGGTTTCCAGGTCGGCGACGTTGACGATCTGCCATTCCTTGCGGAAGGGATAGTTGGAGAAACCGCGATGGGGCAGGCGCCTGTAAAGAGGCATCTGTCCGCCTTCAAAGCCTGGATAGGTCTTGCCGCCGGACCGAGACTGCTGGCCTTTATTGCCTTTGCCCGCGGTGGTGCCGAGGCCCGAGCCCTGGCCGCGTCCGACGATTCTTTTCTTCCTGTTGGCGCCTTCGGGCGCATGAAGCTGATAATCGGACATTAGTCGGCCTCCTTGGCGGCGGCCGACTGGGCCGCGACTTCCTTGGTCGTTACAAGATGCTGAACGGCCTTAACCATGCCCAGTATGGCAGGGTTGGCCTCGAGTATGTTGGAGGAGCCCACCTTTCGCAGGCCGAGGGCCCGTACGGTTGCCCTGTTGGCCGGTTTTTGGTGGATCGTGCTCCGAACCAGGGTGATCTGTATCTTTGCCATATTATCCCCACAGTTCCTTTATCGACTTGCCGCGGTTCTTGGCCACTGTCTTGGCGTCCAGAAGGTTCTCGGCGCCATTGAAGACCGCGCGGACGATGTTCATCGAGTTGCGCGAGCCGATGCATTTAGAAATGACATCCG
>JAVEYV010000083.1:0-8337 GCA_034003305.1 Spirochaetia bacterium
GTAATCAACATGATTTTCGTTGCCCTTCTGCTCTGGCGCTTCAAGAAGCCCTTGAGCCGAAGCGATGCCGTGGCCGGGATTTTCTAGACGCCCACGGCGTAAATCAAGATTATCAGAACAAGGATTTTTCAAAACTCAGACGAGTTTTGAAAAAGCCGCCCCGATCTGATTCCGAAGACCAGGTCAGTCGATCCGTCCATGCCTGCGAAAAATGACAGATTGAAGGGGGCCAGGCCGGCGAAACGCAGGGTCGCCGAAATGCTTAGGCCCGCGGTAAAGGCTTTGGGCAATAACTCCGAGCCGGAGGCGGGAGGGCTTCCTCCCGCTGACCAGATAAGGTCGACATAGGGGCCAAGCTCCACCGAGTCTACTAAAATTATCTCCCCGGTTTCGAATCGAAAGGCCTGTGCAAGCCAGGCAAGCTCGAAGGTCCCGGCGGCAGAAAACGGCGCTGCAAGTGCCACAGGCTTGCCCCTGTACGGTTCGCGTCGCCCGAGCTCAATTCCCGTCCCGTTTACGGCATAGCGCCCCGAGGCTCTGCTCCTCAAAGCGAAAAGATCGGCTATGGAAATCCCAGCCGAGGCTCCCAGCGATGGTCCCCAGGCAAAGCCAGGAGCTCCGCCCCGCACGAATGCCCCAGCCCTGAGCGAGTAAAACCCTTTGATTCCCCCGGACGCCTGCGCGCTCCCCGGGGAAGCGCCGAGGGCCGTAGCTCCTACCGATACTCCCGCCTCGGCTTCCCATTCGAAGGCGGCTGCGTCGAAGGAATAGCGCAGCATCGATGCGGCGAACGGCTTTAGCGTCTTTGTCTTTTTCCCCAACTCCCAGCTGAGGCCGGTGGAGAATTCCAAACGTTCCGGTTCGCCATAGGGGAATCCCGAATTAAAGTCTCCATACAGCCGGAGCCCGCTTTCCCACAGGAGGCTGTCATAAGGGTTGACCAGGAGATCGGCGGCGGCGGCCCAGGCCTTGCCCGGTTCGGGATTAAAGCTTGCCAGCCCGCCCAGAAAACCTCTTGTCCTGCCCGCGGCGAACCTGATTCCCAAACCAGCGAAACCCGTATCGGAAAAGCCCGAGACAGGCGGTTCCATGGGTTTTAAAAGCCCTACCCTGGGGCTCAACCGCAGCCCGCCCTCCAGGGACGGCAGGGCTCCGCGCCGATAGGCATCAAGACCGGAAGGAATTGTTCTTCGGTAATACTCCCTTCGTACCTCCAAAGCCGGATCGATCACTTTAAACCTGCTCTCGTAGGGAAGCCAGGACAGCAGCCTGCCGATGACAGCCTCGGTGCTCTCTCTGCCCTGCTGGATTATCACCTCGGGGTTTGCAAATTCCATATAGGAAAAGGATTCGACATCGTTTCGAATGACAAAGGGGCTTAAACCGAAGAGATCCTCCATGCCCGTCCTTGTCTTTCCAATGTCGAAAACCCTGTTGATCACCGTTATCGGGTTTTCGTAGCTCATGGGTTTATTGTAGAGAGCCGTTGCGATGATGAGTGTTGAGGAATAGGAAGCCGCCTGGGCTACCGGGACTAGGGTGGTGGAGCCTCCGTCGACCAGAAGGGTATCGGCCAAGACCTTCGGCTCGAATATCGCAGGCATGGCAAAACTGGAGCTCATAGCCCTGCCCAGATCGCCAGCGGCGATCTGGACTCTGCGCCTGGTAAGTAGATCCTCGGCGGTGACGATTATCGGAATGGGAAGCTCCGCAAGATCGATCCGGCCGACCAGGTCTCTGATCACCGCTTCGAAGGCGTCAACGTTTATCAACCCGCCTTTTAACGGCAGAACGAAATCAAAATATTTTTCGGTAGGAACGGTAGTTACAAGATCGTTGATCATTGAGGGAGAAAGGCCGGCGGCGTACAGGAGGCCGATGATCGCTCCCATGGAATTGGCGACGATAAAGTCAGGCACGATCCCCTGTTCTTCCAGAACCTTCAGCATGCCTATATAGGCGTAGGCCCTGGCAGAGCCGCCGGCCAGGACAAGGCCCAAGGGCTCCCTGCCCTGGGCCTTTATCGCCTCCATTTTCGCCGAAAAGGCTTCCATGCCCATCCGGATAGGTTCGACGACAAGGCGCAAAGGATCCTCAGGGGGAAATACCGAATCGGGATGCTGGGCCCATAGAAGGGGAGCGAGGGCGAAAAGCAGGAGAAGCGCTAAACTGCGACGAAAAACCATGTCCTTACTATACAACGACGCAATGAGGTCAATCTATCGACGAGGCGTTTTTTTTCTGTTATTCTCTTGCCATGAACGAACAGCATACCGATACGCTCGAGGCACCTTCCGCCGAAGCCGACCCCTTCAGTAGCAGCGACACCCTATCCGGGGGTCCATCCCAATCCCGCAGTTCCCGCCCTTTATACCGCGAGCCCGCCCATGTTGCTTGAAATTGCCATAATCCTCGCGCTGATCCTGCTCAACGGTTTTTTCTCCCTTTCTGAAATGTCCCTGGTGTCTTCCCGCAAGGCCCGACTGCGCCACGAGGCGGATCAGGGAAAGAAAAACTATGCCCTGGCCTTGGCGGCAGCGGAGCACCCTGCTCCCTATCTTTCGTCGATCCAGGTGGCTATCACCCTTATCGGCATTCTCACCGGCGCCGTGGGCGGCGCAACCGTATCTAAAAACCTGGGGCTCTGGCTCGGAGGTTTTCCGGTCCTGTCCGCCATAGCCCAGCCGCTCTCGGTTATTCTGGTAGTGCTGCTTACAACGCTGCTCTCGGTAGTTTTAGGCGAACTCGTGCCTAAAAACCTCGCCCTTTCCAAACCCGAAACCATCGCCGCTGCGGTTATTCGCCCGCTGAAGGCGATCAGCTCAGCCTTTTCGCCCCTGGCGCGCTTTCTCTCCTGGGCTACCAACCTGGTCATAAAAATCCTCGGCTATGCAAAGAACTCCGAGCCGGCGGTGACCGAAGACGAGGTAATGGTACTCATCGCCCAGGGGGCTGAATCAGGGGTTTTCGAAAACTCCGAAAAGGAGATGGTGGAGGGAGTCCTGGATCTGGACGACAGAAGGGTAACCGCCTTTATGACCCCCCGAACCGATGTCGTCACCCTCGACCTGGAAGACGAAGATTCGGTTTTAAAAGAAGAAATTCTCGCCAACGCAAACTACGCCTGCCTTCCCGCCGTTGAAGGGGACCTGGACCGGGTGGTGGGCATGCTGGACATGCGGACCGCTCTTGCGATCCTGGCATCGGGAAAGCCCTTCGATATCAAGGCACAACTCAGCGCCCCGGTGCTGATTCCGGAATCGATATCGGCCTTGAGGGCCTTGGCAATACTCAAAGACAAGGAAGCTCGAACCGGCCTTATCGTTGATGAATACGGCGGCGTCTCGGGTCTGGTAACCGTTCCCGATCTGCTCTTCTCCGTGCTCGCTGGCCTCGATCAGGGTGAATCCGAGGAAACAGCCGGGCTGCTGCGACGGGAGGATGGATCCTATCTGGTAGACGGGGCGCTTACAATCAGCGAATTCGCCGAAGCGCTGGAAATTGACGAGATTGCCTTCGACACCAACGCCTACGACACCGTTGCGGGCCTTGTTCTTTTCTGCATGGGCTCGATTCCCAGGGCTGGAGAGACTTGCGACTGGGCAGGGCTCCATATCGAAATAGTCGATATGGACGGAAACAGAATCGATAAGCTCCTTGTCAGCAGGATCGAGGCCATAGAAAGACCCGAGGAGCTCGAGGCACAGACCTGAGCGCCCCGGGCTTTACAGCCTGAATCTATTCCTCGCTGCCCAGGTACGCGACCGCCTCGATCTCCACCAGGGCGCCCTTATTAAGGGCGCCGATTTGTACGGTGCTGCGCGCGGGACGATGCTCACCGAAGGCTTCGGCGTAGACTGAATTCATCCGGTCGATCTCGGCCATGTCGCGTAGGAAGACCGTTGTCTTGGCAACGTCGTTCATGGTCAATCCAAGCTGAAAAAGGATCATTCTCATGTTGGCCAGGCATTGGCGAGTCTCTACCTCGACTCCTCCCGGTGCGAGCTTGCCGGTAGCAGGATCCACTCCCAGCTGGCCGGATATAAACACATAGCTGCCGGCCTTGACTGCCTGCGAATACGCGCCGAAGGCGCCAGGGGTAAGGGGGGTGGAAGCTGTTTTTTGATTCATGCTCTGCTCTCCTTGTTTGGTATAGAGTTTCAGTCACCACTCTTACGATGATTCTTGATTTCTCGAAGATATTTGTAAATAGTATGCTTGGTAACTCCCAGTTCCCCCGCTACAAGCTCAACCGAACCCTTGATGTCGAATATGCCCCGGGCATTGAGGGATGTGACAAGGTTTCGATTTTTCTGACTCGGGGAAACCCCGGTAATCCGCGAAAGGGTATCCAGTTCCTCGGCTACAACGGTGGCCACCCTCTCGCTCAGATCAGGGGCCAGTACCTCATCGGCGGTACCGGATTTATCGATGGACAGCAGGAATTCCTTGACAAATCGTTCCATGGGGATCGAGAGGTCGATATTTATCCCGAATGCGCCGATAGGTTGGTTGCTTTCATTTCGAATCACCATGGCAATGCATTTGAGAAGCGCGCCGCTTTTGGTACGGGCAAGATAGGGGCCGGTAATATCCGGTTCGTTTTCAAAGGCTGCCCAGGCTCGCTTAAGACCGAACTCTGTTATTGGGTCGTCGAGGCTTCTGCCCGAGACATGGCCATTTATGATCTTTATTATCGCCTTGTTGAAATCTTCATAGGAATATATGAGCACTTCGCAGCCAGAGCCGCAGCAGCGGCTGATCATATCGGCAACGGGAAAATAACGCTCTAGCAAAACTTTGTCTGCGGCCGAAAACGAAAACCGCGCGGCTCCGTCGATGGCTTCCTGTACAGTGTGTTTTTTCGCTTCCCTGACGATCATGAGGACTCCTATTGTATATTTTTTTAAATATATCATGCTCTGAGGATTCTGGTTAGAGGAGAAATTGAAAAAATGGATATTATTTTAATTATTTGAGGCTGTTTGAAAAGTTATCAGACTTTTGAAATTGGCTCATTTCTCGCTGGAATATTGTTTATAAACCAGCGGTGGATCAGGGCGCCGGGGACAAGCTCGGGATGAAAACTCGCTCCCAGAATCGAGCCCTGCCGAACCAGAACAGGATCACCCTCGTAGGATGCAAAAACCTCCACCGAAGGCCCGCAGGACAGAATCTTGGGGGCTCGTATAAAGACTGCCTCAATCTGGGGAAAGCCAGGAACCCTTGTTTGCAGCTGAGCCCTGAAGCTGTCCACCTGGGTTCCGTAGGCGTTTCGCCTGAGATCGATATCCAGGACGGCCAGGCCGGGCCTATTCCATTTTTCAACCCTGGCCGCCAGGAGGATAAGCCCTGCGCAGGTGCCGAACACGGGCATTCCGGAAAGAATCCTCTGCCTGAATTTTTCGAGAAAATCGAAGCGTTCCATAAGAGAAGCCATAACCGTGCTTTCTCCGCCGGGGATAACCATGGCCTGAACCATGGCAAGATCCTCGCCCGAGCGCACTTCCAGAACCTCGGCGCCTGCTTCTAGCAGCGAGGCCCTGTGGGCGGCATAATCTCCCTGAAGGGCCAGAACCCCGACCAAGGGTTTCCGGCTCGATGTAACTCCAGCCATTGGGCTTACCAGCCCCGCACTGCCATTTTCTGTTGGTCTTCCAGCTCGGAGATTCCGATGCCGACCATGGCCTCGCCCAAATCTTCCGAAAGTTCGGCCAGGATCTTGGGCTCCTTGTAGTGCACAACGGCGCCTACAATGGCCTTGGCGCGGCGGGCGGGATCGCCGGACTTGAATATGCCCGATCCCACGAACACCGACTCGGCGCCAAGCTGCATCATGAGGGCCGCGTCGGCCGGGGTCGCGATCCCGCCCGCCGAGAAGTTCGGCACCGGGAGCTTTCCGGTCTTGGCCACTTCCCAGACCAGCTCGAAGGGAGCGCTCAGTTCCTTGGCTGCGGTCATGAGCTCCTCGTCGGGCAGCCTCGAAAGCCTGGCAATGCCGTCCACGACGTTTCTCATATGCTTAACCGCCTCGATAACATCTCCGGTACCGGGCTCTCCCTTGGTACGGATCATGGTGGCGCCCTCGCCTATCCTGCGCAAGGCTTCGCCCAAGTCGCGGCAGCCGCAGACAAAGGGAACCTTGAAACCGCTCTTGAAAACATGGAATCTGTCGTCCGCCGGGGTGAGCACCTCGGATTCGTCGATAAAGTCCACGCCCAGGGCTTCGAGAATCCTTGCTTCGACAAAATGGCCGATCCTGCACTTGGCCATGACGGGAATAGAGACCGCGTCCTGGATCTCCTTGATCATTCTCGGGTCGGACATGCGCGCGACGCCGCCCTGAGCCCGTATATCTGCGGGAACCCGCTCCAGGGCCATAACCGCGGCGGCTCCCGCCTCCTCGGCAATCTTGGCCTGGGCAGCGTTGGTCACATCCATTATGACGCCACCTTTGAGCATCTCAGCCAGACCAACCTTGGTCTTCCACTCCGCGCCCTGACGGGCCGACCAGAACACTGTATCCATAAGGGACTCCTTACCGCTGTGTGTAGACGATAAATTACATGGATAAATTATAGCAAAAACCCCTCTTGTGCAAGTTCACCTTGCGCCGGAGCATCGCATCGGCTAGGCTAAAATCAATGAATCGCGACCTGATGAGGAAGAACTTGGCCCAGGCCACCGTCGGCATAGCCGGCCTCGGCGGCCTGGGCTCGACCTGCGCCGTCGCCCTGGCCCGGGCAGGGGTAGGCAGACTCATCCTCGCCGATTACGACAGAATCGAAGCATCAAACCTGGACAGGCAGTACTATTTCCAAGCCCAGCTCGGTGCTTTTAAAACCGAAGCCCTCGCTCAAACCATTCGGGCGATAGATCCCTCACTGGGTCTCGAGCTTCACACTGTCCTGCTGGGTAGCCGAACGATTCCTTCGGTGTTCAACGGCGCCACAGTAATCGTAGAAGCCCTGGACCAGGCCGAATCCAAGATCTTGCTTATCGAAACCTGCCTGCGGGTTTTTCCGAGCACTCACATTGTCGCCGCATCGGGCATTGCCGGAATCGGTTGTTTTGAAAAAATTAAGGTGCTTCACCGGGGCAGACTCCACATCTGCGGAGATCTCGAATCGGAAGCCGGACCAGACCTGCCCCCCGTAGCGCCCCGGGTTGGAATTGTCGCCAATCTTCAGGCCGATACGGTTCTGGAACTCCTGCTTGAATCGCAACGCTAAATCTGAGTACGATGATCCCGCCGCCAAAGCTTCGAGTAGCAAGTTCTGCGGCGCCCCAAGAAAGTAAGTTCGCGGAGGTGACACACCATGGCCGAGCGCAAGAAATTTACCAATCTGCTTGACTGGCTCAAGGCACTTATCGCGCTCTGGATTTTTGTCTCGACCTTCTTTTTCACCATTTCCAACGGCCAGGCTTTTGTCCGCTTCGCGGCCGTCCTTCTCTTCCTCTTCAGCTTCTGGCAGCTTGCCGTACCAAAATCCCGGACTTCAGGAATTCTTCACATGATTTTCTGCATAGCCCTTGGGATTTCCCCCTTTATGTACGGCTACGGGGCAGCGGCGGCGGTCAACGTCTACGTAACCGCGGCGGTTTCCCTCTTCCTTTCGATCTTCGATATAGTTCAGGCCAGTAAAGAAAGCCGGTAATACCCGGCTTCAGCGATACGCACAATCCCCCGGAGGTAGTGATGGAAAAGATTCGGTATTCTGACCGCCTTGAAGAAATGGATTTCGACCGCATGTCCGCAATGCTCTCTCAGGCGCACTGGTGTCAGGGCATAGGCGCGGAAGAGCTGCGCATCAGCGCCGAAAATTCCTCCCTCCAGGTAGGAGCATTCAACGAAAAGGGCCTTCAGATCGGTTGCGCCCGCGCAATTTCCGACAAGGTCAGATTCGCTTACGTAATTGATGTATTTGTGGATGAAGCATACCGGGGCAAGGGCATTGCCTCAGAGATGATGCGTTTTATGCTGGACAATCCTTCCATGAAGCGGGTCTATCAGTGGTTCCTGATCACCAAGGATGCCCACCCCCTGTATAGAAAAGTTGGATTTACCGATCTGACTAGGCAAAATGAGTGGATGGAGATACGCAGGCCTCGCCCCGACCGCTCAGGTACGGACTGGATTAAGAACTGAATGAAGTTCCTCGAACCTTGTTGTAGGTGAAGCAGGGAGGGGAGCGGAAGACGTAGGGTGGATATGGAACCCTTCTCCCCTCCCTTCTGCGCTCGAGAAAGTTGCATCCATCATCAACCTACAACCACAGCACCCTACCACGCCTATGTCCCCTGGGGCTTCTATCACACAAAGGCCTTCGGAAAAGT
>JAVEYV010000084.1:0-8309 GCA_034003305.1 Spirochaetia bacterium
ATATCCCCCCCCTCCCGTCGTCCACGTCGCCCGCGTAAAAACAAGCCAACCCGCCCCCCCCCGCGATATAAACTAGTCATCTCTACGAAAGATAGGAACGACTACCCCACCGCGAACCCGCCCCCCACGTTAACGGACCTCGAACGACGAGCCAAGACGGATAACGCGTCCGACCGCGTTCTCGGACTCGTCCCCCTCGCCCTCGACGTGATCGAAACCCAACTCCGCACCCTCGACCCGGACACAAAGCGCGAGATCGCCTTCCGGGTTCTCGACGAGGCGTCCGTCACCCCGAAGGCGCGCGCGAAGTCCTCGGGGTTTACCCTCGGAGGGGACGGGGACGTCGTCTCCCCCCTTGTCGCGAGCGCGCTGCGGGGTGCGTTCCAAGGCCTCGGGGAGGCCCTCCGAATCAACGTCAACCTCGACGCCCCCCCTCCCCCGACCCGCGACGTCACCCCGACTCCCTCCACCCCCTCCCCCTCTCGTTCTCGTGTCCGCCCCGCCCTCTCAAAAGGAGAAACATAATATGATCACCCTCGACCCGCCCGAAGGCATTTTCGACTCCCCCCCTCCCCTCCGGCAATGGACATCGAAAGGGTGGGTCCGGATAGAACCCGTTCCCGAGGGCGTTCGCGCCCCAAACCCTCTCCGCCCCACCCAGGACGAGCTCGATGAGCTCGATGAGGACGCCCAGGGATGACCCCTCCCGGACCCGAACGCTTCGCGGACACCCTCGCTATCCTCCCTCACCCGGATGCGCCTCTCTTCAAAGGGGGGGATATCGAGAACGCTCGCGTCCTCCTCCGGGACGCAATGGGGGAACTCGCTTCGCCTAACCCCGCGCTCTCGAAGGACCTCATAGACCTCATCCGTCAAGCCACCCTCGTAAATCTGTTCTTTGCAGCCAAGTATGTTATCGGCCCCTTCAATGGGACGGATTACCTAAATTTCGGTCTCCAGCTCGATATGGCAAATTTCAGGATGAGCCCCGCGTGTATGGGAGACGGGGCGAGGGCGGCGAGTGCGATCTTCCGAGGCTCCGCGAAAACCGACCTCCTCACCGTCAATGCGAGCGTGTGGGAACTCCTCCGGGATCCTGGGATGGCGATTCTCATAGCGAACGCGAAGGAAGCCCGGGCCACGACGTTCACGGACGCGATCCGGAATGCGTTCATGACGAACCCGCTCCTTGAGATCCTCTTCCCGGCGTGGTGCGCGTATAAAAAGAGCTCGTTGTGGAATGCCTCCGCGTTCGTCCTCCCGAACCGCCCCGTGTATCGGAAAGAGCCCTCCGTCAAGGCCCTCGGGTGTACGGGTTCGACGGAAGGGGACCGGGCGGACCTTTTTAACTCCGACGACCTTATCGGGCTCGACGACCTCACCGCCGAGAACCTCGCGGGCACGACGATGAACTCGAAAACGAGGTGGTTTAAGGCCTCCGAGAAGGCAAACCTCCGCTCACAACGATCCCGCTACCTTATGGAGTTCACAACGTTCGGCGCGGAGTCCCTCTACTCCGAGGTTTTCAATAACCTCAAGGGGATCGAGGGGGACCCATCCCTGAGGGGCGAGTACGAGATCGGGGGTTCGAAGAAGTGGACCCTCTACATCCGGGACGTTATCGAGAATGGAGTCCCGACGCTCCCCGAGGTGCAGACGTTGGAGTCGCTCCGCGACCTTGAGAAGAGCGACCCGATGTTGTACTTCTCGCAGTATCGGATGCTCCCCAAGGAAGGGGGGCTTGTGGAGTTTAAGGATCTCCCCCTCGGGAGGGCCCGACTCCTCCGACGAGGAGATGGGTCGGACTTCATTATACGTTTAACGGGGACGGAGAAAGCTCGCGTGGGGGACATTATCTTTTCGAGCACGGGTACTCGCCCTGAGTGGGATGACGGAGAGGATGAGGATCTCGACGTGGGGGAGATGGGGGTGGTGGCGTGTCTCGACCCTGCGGGGACGGGGGAACGCGACGCGGGGCCCAAGACGTCTCGCTCCGCTCTCCACGCGTGGGCGAGAGATTATCACACGAGATCATTTCTCATATATGAGGACGCGGGGTTTTATGAAATTCTCACCCTCTTCCGGAAGATTAAGGAGATGGTTACGTTCTTCAAAGGGTTAATCCCCTGGGTCGGGATCGAGAAGGCCGCGATGCAGCGCATAATCCGCCCTATGATTGAGAGGGATAGGAACTTGTTTTGGGAGGACTCCTTCGTGGGGTTCCGCGATGTGGATGCGGGTGGGGAGAAGGACGCCCGGATACGATATACGTTGGGCCCCCTTGCTGCGAGAGGACTCCTCTGGGTGTGTGAGGGAACGGGGGGAGTGTTTGAGGGGGAATTTGGGTTATTCCCTCTCGCGAGGAGGAAGGACGCCCTCGATGCGGCCGAGAAGTGCTTGCGTCTCCTCCCAACCCCGCTTTCCCCGGAGGACGAGGACGAGAGCGTCCGGAGGGCCGAGCTTGTTTCGGTGGGGAGAGACCCCATCACAGGGTACTAGGAGGGAGGAGATATGGGTATATATGTTGACTTTCAAAAACAATGTGAATGTGAGACGGAAGATCGTTGGCCTAAGATTACTTGGGAAGAATCTTCAAAGAATTTTTCCTGTATTCATTTCCAGATGGAATGCCCGAAGTGTCGAAAAGAGTGGAGAGCGTCCGAACATCCAATGACAACGGAGAGCGGGAAATGAGATGCCCGCATTGTGGGATGAGACTCCGGAAGTTTGCGGTTCAGATGGAGGATCATGTGTCTTGGTATGTGGGGTGGCAATGTGGATGCCCCTGGAACCACCCGAAGATGGAAATGCTCGGGTTTCATGAGGGGGATTGGACGGTGGAGCCACTTATAAAGGCCGGAGTGTATAAGCCCTTGGAAAGGGGGGAAGGATGAAGTGTCCGCATTGTGGAGCGGAGTGTGTGAAGAGTGCGATCCAAGCGGAGGACCTCTCGGGGTGGTATGTGGGGTGGATATGCGCGTGTCCCCCGACGGAGGATCACGTCCAGGTCGTCGTCCATGCGAGTAAGGACTGGACCGCGAACCTCCTCGTGGAAGCAGGGGCGACCGAGGCGTTTGACGAGCTAGAGAGTGAGAAGGAGAACGAATATGATTAATCTAGATGACGACGTACGGGAGGAGATCCTCGATAAGCTCTCCTTCTCGGTTGAGGACTTTAAGTCCCAGCTCTCAGGGGTATGGACGAAATACGCGGAGTGGAGGAAGGCCTCGGAATCCCGGCCTAAGGATGCGGCGAAATCCTTTCCCCACGCGAAGGCGGCGAATGTCGCGGTCCCCGTGACGAGCGTATCTCACAAAACTATGTATGGCGCCCTCTGGGTCGGACTCGCGGAGAGGAAGCCCGCCGTCCTCATTGAGGCCCTCCAACGGGAGAACCCTGAGGAGAAGCTCATGGCGGAGGCGGTGCAGACGTATATGGAAATCTTGAGTGAGGACCCCCGGGAGCTCGGGATGCGGGACTTCCTCCGGGCGTGGCTCTCGTCCTCATCGTTGGAGGGCGTCGGGTATGATAAGGTTGTGTGGGATGCATCCTCACACGAGGTCACCGCGACCCGGACGACCCCGGACGGAGGCTCCGACACCATAAAGTACACCGTGGAGGACCACTTTGGGCCGAAGGTTCTCTTCGTGACCCCTGAGAATGTGAGCTGGGATCAGGCGTTCCAAGACTTCCAACGCACCCCGATCCTCCTAGAACGTTTCCTCCTCGGGGAACACGAACTCCGCGAAAAAGGGGCCCTCGGGGAATACGACTCCGACGCCGTGGAGGCGGTCTTAGAGAGCCTCACGACGACCGACTCCGAGGGGGAAGGGGAGGATAGAGCGAGGATTGGGAGTGGGAGGGGGGAAACCCCCGTGGCGGAGCTCTACGAAGCGTACGTGAAGGTGGACGTCGATGGGGACGGGTCGTTCGAGGATCTCGTCATCGTATATCATCCCGATTCGAACTCGATCCTCTACGCCGAGTTCAATTCGTTCGGAGAGAGAATGCTAGGGACGGTAGCGTATGAGGAACGCCCGGGGTGGATTCAAGGGATCGGGATTGGGTGGCAATGCGAGCACATGCAGAGTGTGATGAACACCCTTTATAATTCCCGGATGGACGGGATCGCCCTCACCGACGCGCCGATGTTCCTCATCCGGAAAGGGTCGGGGATTCCTCTCCACGACGACATCTACCCCGGGAAGAGGATCCCCGTGGACGACGTGAACCTTGATTTCCGCCCGTTCATATTTGATAAATCCTTTCTGAACACCCGGGAGGAGGAACGTAACACCCTCTTTTGGGCGCAGAAAAATACGGGGGCGTCGGACACCCTCGCGGGATTCCCGGACAGCGTCATGAGGTCCTCCGACACCGTAGGGGGGCAGGTTCTCCGACTCAAGCAGAGTAGTGCGATGTTCACGACGATCCTCGAGAACTACGAGCGCGCGCTCTCGGACACATATAGGCGGGTATTCAAAGTCCTCGTCATGTATAAGGACGAGATCATGGAGAAGGAGAGGCGGATTGGGAGGTTATCCCCTGAGAAGCTCTCCTACCTCGAGAAAGCCCTCACGATGGATCTCGCGGAGATCCCCCTCCATCTAAGGTTCAAGGTTAACGTAACCGACGTGGATGAGACCTTTGAGATGCAGAGGCAAAATTTAATGACCCTTGTGCAGATCATGTCCATGTACTTTGAGAAGATGATCCAGCTCGGGCAGGCCCTCGACTCAGGGACGTTGGGCCCGATCTCGAAGACGATCGCGGCGAGCGCCCTGGAGACCGCGACCGCCCAGATGCAAGAGACGTTAAAGCTCTTTGGGAAGGAAGAGACTCTCGGGTCGCTGCCTGACTCGAGGAAACTCGCCTTCATGCGGGAGATGGGGGAGGCGATGTTAGGACAAACCCTCGGGGGGATGGCTCAGGCGATAGGGGGAGGATCCGGGAGTCCCGGAGGGGGACCCCCGCAGGGGATGATCCCCCCATCGACGGGAGCCCCGACGGGGGGAGTTGAAGGAGGCATGATGTGAGTGTACGACGAGAAAGGTTATTTGAGGAGGCGGCTCCGCCTCCGGAGAGCGAGCTCGCAAAGCGGGAAGCCCTCGCCCGGGCGGAGGAAACGGAGAGAGCCTCGAAGATTGAGACCCTTTCCGACCTTAGGGAGTCGGATGGGTGGAGGATCCTCGAGCGGGAGATCCTCCGGATGCGGGATCTCGCCCTTGAGGTGGTTGTGAGCCCAGGGAGGACGATTGACGATATCCGGTTCGCTCAAGGGACCCTGGATGCGCTCGGGAGGGTTGTGTTATATGTTGAGAAAGGAGATACGCGATGAGTGATGTACATGAAAATGAAGTTGTCGAGGAAGAAGTTGTCGAGGAAGAAGTTGTTGTGGCGGGGGATGAGGAAGAGGTGGAATTTGTGGACCCTTCCGATCCGCCCATCGAGGATGAGGAGGTCGAGCCCGAGTTCAAGGGGTTATCGAAGAAGGAGATCATCGAGAAGGTGAGGGCGGCCTCCGCGCCGAAGGGGCCCTCTTTGGAGGAGAGCTTCGATAAGCTCACCCGCGCGCTCGCCCCGAGGGAGGACGTCCCCGCTCCGACCCCTCCCCCCTCCTTGCGGCTTTCGGCGGAGGAGAAAAAACGTCTCAAGGAGGAACTTTATACGGCGGATGATCCCGGGGAGCTCCTTGAGAGCATGTTCTCGGCGAAATTCGAATCATATTCGAATGATCTCGTTGGGAGGGTGAGCGCGAAGTTCGCTGAGCAGGAAGGCGAGCTTCTTAAGGTGTCGAGTCCCGAGTACAAAGAGTTCGAACCCGAGATCAAAGAGGTTCTCGCGACGCTCACTCCCGCCCAACGCGCACAACCCGGGGTGCATAAGTGGGCGCTTGAACAAGCGAAACTCAAGAACCTCGATAAGATTGTTGAGAGACGTGTGGAGGAGGCCCTCGCGAAGGCGTTACCCGAAAAGGGGAGGACGGTCCCCCCGCGTCAAGCCTCGGGAGGGGGAACCTCCGCACCCGCGTCCTCGAAGCCCCGCGTTTTTGTGGATAAGGATGTTTGGGAGCGTGAGGTCGCGAAGGCGAGCGCGAGGGGGATGGGCCCCGGGTCGAGTATGTGGGGGGTCACGAAGGAAGCCCTTGTGGCGAAGTATTCGAAGCCCCGGCGGGAGAAGGTAGAACTCTAAGGACGAATCCCCCGGGAGGGGGAAAGGAGATAACAAGGTATGGCGATAACGAAGGATGCGTTTAAGGGGAGGCCCGTCCCGGTTGGGAAGACCCCGAAGGTGTTTATGGTATCGAGTGACGATCATGGGCCCGCCGATGTGGCGAGGGCTCTCGCGGAAGGGTTAACGTTGAAATGGCCCAATGTGGAGAAGTTCTTTGAGGTCCCTGAGAAGGTGGTGCGGGAGATGCCTAAAGCGTCGAAGGAGGCGTACTTCCTCGCGAGGGAGCTTTGGATTCAGGCGTCGAAGGCGCCGGGGGAGGGAACGTATGGGGAGCTCGACGTGATCCCCCTCCTTGCGAATAATGCTCGAACACGCTTTAAGATGGACCACCCCAAGGACGCCCACCTCTACTACCCCACGATTGAGCTCGCGAAGAGTGCGGAGGCCGCAGGGTATAGGTATGTGGATAAGAAGGACACGAAATTTAAGCCCCTCATCCCGTCCTCGACCCCGAAGGATGAGGACCCCACGAAGCATTTTATCTACAACCGTGAGACGGGGAAACCTGAACACGTTGCGATGTGGATCCCCAAGGAACGTTATGAACGTCACCTTCGGGGGATCGAGGCGGTCTCGAAGCGGAGGATGAAAGGGGCGGACACCGCCCAACGTGAAGCAACCTCGGAGGCCCTTGCGATGGCGGGCGCGAAAGGGGAACGCTACGCGGGGATGAAGGTTATCTCCGAGACCCGGGACGAGAACCCCATCCCCCTTAAGGACGCATACGAAGGGAAATAGCGTGAACTAAGTGAGTTAGGTGCCCCTCACAAACATTGACAAACCTTACAAAGTGTGATAGAGTTAAGTTTAAAAGGGTGTCCTAGTACAGGGAATTTAGGGCCTTACGCCCTAGGGAGGAACAATGGCGAATATTAACAACCCCTTCGGGTTTCGACCCGTAAAGATGGCGGGAGGGGCGGGGGCCTTTCCGACGGAGACCTTGAAGACGACTTCGGCGGTCACGATCTACGAGGGGGCTCCCCTTGTGAAGAAAGCCGATGGGACGATCACGAACGCAAGCGCGGCCTCGACGGCGCTCTTCGGGTTTGCGGCCCACGGGGTCACGGCGGTGACGGGAACTCGGCAGGACATTGCGTTCTACCCCGCGAGGTTAGGGGACGTTTTCGAGGCCCAGGTCCAGACGGGAAGCGTGGTGAACCTCACCGAGGCGGTTGGGCGTGTCGCGGGAATCTCGATCCCCTCCACGTATGCGGTTCTTGTGATCGGCGCGACGACCTCCGTCCTCCAGACGGTGGGGATTCATCCGAACTCGACCATTGACCTGAGCTGCCCGATCCTTCGGGTTGTGGTCTCGAAATCTTCGTATTTAGGTGTCCCGTAATAACGGGGAAGGGAGGATAGAAATATGCCTACAGGCGGTGTGGTTAATACTGTAAATACGAGTCATCTCTCGAATAAAGACCTCGATAGGGTCTTTGCGGAGACGATGACCCGGTGGCCCGAGGAATATACGAAGTTCACGAAAGCGGGCTCGACCAAGGACAGATACCTCAAGGAGGGAGAATTCTCCACCCTCGGACCCCTCGTGGAGAAACCCGAAGGGTCGATCAAGACGATTGAGGCCCTCAAGCAGGGGAACACGAAGACGCTCACGTTCAAGACGTACTCCCTCGCGGCCGTTGCGACCCAAGAGAGTCGGGATTACGACAAGCAGGGAGTCGTCCGGAGGATCCCTGAGTTCCTCGCGATGAGCGCGGCGTACTCGAAGGAAATCCAGGCGGCGGATCTCTTCCTCTCAGGATTCGGAACAACCCGAACCGGGATTGACGGGCTCGCGCTTTTCGACGACTCTCACGTCATCCTCGATCCCTGGACGGGAGCCGCGAGCTCGACCTATGACAACGAAGGGACCTCGGCGGCGCTCTCCGCGAGTACCCTCGCCACCGCTCGGGACTACTTCGAGGAACTGAGTAACTCGAAGGGCCTCCCCGTGCAAGCGGGAAGACGTCTCCTCCTCATCGTTGGGACGGGACTCCGGGACACCGCGAAGCTCCTCCTCGAGAACGAGTATGAGGTGGATTCGAGTGACCGGAATATGAACATCAACAAGGACA
>JAVEYV010000085.1:0-8271 GCA_034003305.1 Spirochaetia bacterium
AGAAGGAAAAAGGTATGCGCTGACAAATGCCGTTGAAGAAGCCAGGATGCGGGAAGAGCAGCTGCTGGAGGAACTAGGCTTTGAAATTATTTCACAAGCCTGGTATGAAAACCGGAATGTCGAGTTCGTCAAAAAAATTGCCGGAGACCTGAAAAAGGTTGGCGCTGATATCTATTTCGATGCAGCCCGGATGCTTCAGGACAAGATTAACTCCCTTCGTTATTCACTTACATATAACGAGATATGCCGGTATCAATACTTAGGCGACTACATGTCTGTCGCATTAGAGAAATATGTCGCCACGGTTAAGCCGGGCATGACTGAATATGAAATAGCCGGCGGAGTAGCCGAGGCGTTATGGCCGGAACAAATCGATCAAGTCCTATTTTTAGTCGCTGCCGACGAGCGGATTTTAAAGCACCGACATGCCATTCCTACCATGAACAAACTGAAGAAACACCTGATGGTATCCTGTAACGGAAGATATAAGGGTCTGATAACCACCACCACCCGCATGGTGTATTTCGGCACTCCTCCCAAGGGATTACTCGAGCAGTATACAAAAACAGCACAGATAGAATGCAGGATGATAAGCGCCACAAGACCGGGGGTTGACGATCTTGTCCCGCATTTGGTGGGAAAGAAGGCGTATGAAGAATTCGGATACGGAGATATGTATTATAAGCATCATCAGGGCGGGCCTCAGGGATATTATAATAGGGAATATCTTGTATCCGAATTGCGCCATGAAAAAACGATGCTCAATCAGTGCTACTGCTATAATCCCGTAGTATCGGGAACAAAGACGGAAGACGCCTTCATAGCCATGGAAGATGGCCCGCTCTTCATTACAAAACCCTTCAGTTATCCAAAGCTGACAATAATCGAAGGACCATATACCATGGAACGACCGGGACTGCTGGTACTTTAACGTTGCTCGCCATTTTTTTAAGGCAAGCGCTGCGGTATATCTGATTTGATTATTGGTCTGAAACCATAGCTTGAGGATACCAGTGGAAAAAGATATCTGTGGACGCGGCAAGGACGATTTCTTGGTCCTTGGCAGCCTGAATATGGATATGGTTACCAGAACGCTCCGCTTCCCCTCTCCGGGCGAGACAATCAAGGGCATATCGTTCAAGATCTTTCCGGGAGGCAAGGGAGCAAACCAGGCGGTCGCGCTGGCGAGGCTCGGCGCCAGGGTTAAAATGCTTGGAGCCTTGGGCGATGACATGCTCGGATCGATGTATCTGAATACGCTGCGAAATGAAAGCATAGATACCGAAGGCATTAAAATATTCGAAACTATGTCGACAGGAACCGCAAGCATTGAGGTATCTCAAACAGGAGAAAACCGCATCATTATTGTTCCCGGAGCGAACGGCTTAATTGAGGATTCCCATATTGCACGGATAGGAGAACTTTCGGGATCGATAAAAATGCTTTTGCTTCAATTGGAAATCCCGCTGGAGGCAACGCTTCAGGCGGCAAGAACCGCAGCCTCCCTCGGGATTCCGATTTTGCTCGACCCGGCTCCGGCGCAAGATTTGCCAGCCGAACTCTACAGCCTGGTTGATATCATAACACCGAATGAAACAGAAGCAGCCTTGTTGACCGGGGAAGATACCGGATCGGAAACGGGAATAAGGCATGCGATTAAAACTCTTCATTCGAAGGGAGTAAAGATCGTTATCATAAAAGTCGGCGCTAAGGGGGCCTGGGTTTCTGATGCCCAAGCGATCAGGCATGTGCCGTCATTTGCCGTGAACGTCATAGATACCGTTGCGGCAGGCGACTCCTTCAATGCCGGACTGGCCTTCGCCCTCGGACGAGGCTGCAAGCTCATCGATGCTGTACGATTTGCGAACGCCACTGGGGCGCTCTCCACGACAAAGGAAGGAGCTCAAAGCGCCATGCCCTCTTTGATAGAAGTTGAGCGATTTCTGAATCGCCAAGCTGGTTAATCGATCAACTCGGAGAGTATCATGCCGTCTCTGGGAATCCATTGCCGCCAATATTTAACCGACTCCTCCAGGACAGACAGAATCTCTCTTTTCGTATCAAAGGTGTGCGGGAAAATTTCGAAGGTCAGATAGATATCCTCGACTCTTGGAAGGAGTTTTTCACTTGTGGGATTCATGTAAGATTCAGCTATCGCCTTGAGTACTGCTTTCGGGTTCACGATACCGCTTCCATTATTCGCAGCTGTAAAAGGCAGGTGAGAAGATGATTTCCCGTTTGTCTGCTGAAGATGCAGTATCGGTGAATAGCAGCCTGTCTTCCTGAGCCACTGATAGAGATCGCAATCGGCGGGTTGGGCGAATAAATGCGAGTATGCATCCATTTCTTCGCTTATTCTAAAAGCATTCTCATGTATCTTTGACGCTTCGCTGTCTCTGGCTTTGTCATACATATCATAAAGTTTATCTGTACCAAGATAGGGGGCGGGTTCGCCGTTTCTAAGCCTTTTCGCCAAATCGCTTTCAGAGGTTTTTAAAAAACGGTGCTGCCCCGTTTGGTGTCCTGTATCCAGCGCCACATACACTGGTATATTCGCCCTGCGGGTAACCTCTTCCAGGTATTCGAGAGTTCCGTTAATTGTCCAGGGTATTTGATGGGGCGTGTACATCTGTTCAAGAATTATCGGAACGTTTCCGGCATCTTTTGCAAGTCGCGCAACTTCAGCGAGAGTATCGTAAAGGCTGTCTTTAGTTTTTCTATAGACTTCCTGATCAAAAAGAACGCTTTCGGAAAATGCATGGATGTAAAAGCCTAAGCCCGCATCTGCTTTGGCGGCGATTCTGGCCATCAAACCCAGCCAATCATGGACTATCCGATTTCTTATTCTTGCATCGGGGTGGGCTAAGCCAATAGTACGGTAGGATGTGTACCCGGTAAAAAAATTCACTACCCTGACCTTGTTGACGGAACAGGCCTTCAAGACCTCTTCAATCCATTCATCCAGATATGCTTCGCCGCAATAGAAGGGATCGGCTTCGGTATCGGCACTCGCTTCGATGCACTCGATGCCGAGATTATTAATAATAGCCGCCCATTCACCTGGTTTAGTCCAACGTTTCGCGGCAAAAGAATTATCCATGGCCAAATGGATTCGAGGGAATTTCATGCTTCCGCCGCCTTTGAAGGTGCTATCGTCTCGAATTTTGCCGCCGCGGCATCCCATGGTCCTATTCCGGCCGGTTCGTACCGGATCACTTCCGAGGATTTGAGTGAAATCTCTCTACCCTGTTCGAGCGCGGAGATTTCCCCGGCACATTTTAACTGCATCAGAAGATTCCCCATGGATGTTGTCTCGGCCGGCCCTGCGAATACCGGTATTCCAATTGCATCGGCGGTCCATTGGCATAACCTGCGGTTTTGTATTCCGCCTCCAACAATGTTCAGTTGATCAAGCTCAATGCCGCTGAGGGTTTCCAGGGTCTTCAAATTTGCCCGGTACTTCAGCACCAGGCTTTCGTACACAGTTCGGGATATCGCGGCGATGGAGTTTTCCAATCTTTGTCCATTCTGTCTGCAATACTCCAGGATTACGCCGGGCATATCCGGGATCATCTGCGTAAAAGCAGGATTGTCAACATCAATATACGCTGTTGCAGGTCCTGCCTTTTCCGATTCCTCGACAATCTCGGGCCAGGATATATCTCTCCCCAGATCTTTTATCCATTTCTGCCTGCATTGCTGGATTATCCAAAGTCCCGTTATGTAGTTAACAAGCATATTACGTCCATCGGCGATGGCGTTATTTCCATATCCCGATTCGAAAACGCGATCTGTGATTATGGGCTCTCTGGTTTCCATGCCCGCGATAGACCAGGTCCCCATGGAAATGAAAGCCCAATTTTTTGATTGATCAGTAACAGGGATTCCTGTTACGGCAGAAGCCGTGTCATGGGTGGCAGGAGCGATGACGGGTATCGACCTGATCCCAAGCTCCTCACAAACCTGTTTTTGAAGCGAAGCTATCAGGCTGCCCGGCATGATAAGATTTCTCAGGAAGGAATCTGGAATTCCCAGTCGGGCAAGAATTGCTTTTTCCCAGGTCTTCTTTCTCTGATTGCATAATAATGACATTGTCGCGTTAGTATACTCGTTACAGGCTACGCCAGTTAAAAGATAGTTGAGCAAATCGGGAATCATCAATAATTGAGCACCCTCTCGAAGCTCCGGAGCGTCGTCGCATTTATAGGAGAAGAGTTGGTACAGTCCCATAATCTCATTCGTAGAGCCCGCGCAAAGGCGAAACAATTCCCTTCTCGGCAGCGTCTCGTAAAGAAGCGGAGCCCTCTGATGGCGTAAAACATCGCGATAGCTGACCGGATTTCCCAATAATCGTCCATTTTTATCGATGAATCCAAAATCGCAGCCCCAGGTATCTACGGCGACCGAAAGAATATCCGGATATTTTTGCATGGACACTTGGAGTCCTTTTTTCAATTCCGAGAATAACCGGAGGATGTCCCAATATAAGGTCCCCGCAGCGATGATGGGCGTATTGTCAAAACGGTAGGTTACCTCCATTTCAGCCTTGGTTCCGTCATAGGCCGCAACGATAGCCCGACCATTGCTCGCGCCGAGATCAAAAATCAAAAACCGTTTTTTCGCCATCTTTAGACTCCATCGTCTGCGATTTGGAATTTAAAAACAACCCGAATGATATTTGCTCGATCATTGAGCTATTGCTCAAAATTCTATAGTGCGCTTTTTGGAACTGTCAAGGTTACTGTTGTAAGGTTACTGTTGTAATGATAAATAAAGGCGGGTTTTTAGATAAACAGGGGATTATCTGTAGGGGAGCGCTTGACCAGGACTATGCTGGCGCCTTGATAGTCTGCTCAGTGATTACGAGCAAATCAGCGCTCAAACTCAGCCATAATTGCCAGACTGGATGAAGTGCCTATGCGCACCGCTCCGGCATCGAGCATTGCTATGCATTCGGCTTTAGTTCGTATTCCGCCGGCGGCCTTTACCTTGGCTACGCCGCCGAGGGCTTGCTTCATAAGTGCGATATCATCACTCAGTGCGCCGCCGGTTCCAAAACCGGTACTTGTTTGCACATAGTCGGCGCCGGCGGCGGCGGCGGCCCTGCAGGCGAGGATTTTTTCTTGGCGATCGAGGACACAGGTTTCTATGATCACCTTGACCTTTGCCGGTTTGGCTGCTTTGACAACCGCGGCTACATCTTTAGCTATATAGTTCCAATCCTCTGACTTAGCCTTGCCGATGTTGATAACCATATCGATTTCGCCGGCTCCCTCGGAGACAGCCAGCCTGGCTTCTTCGGCTTTGATGAAGCTCGCGGAAGCCCCCATTGGAAAGCCTACCACCGCACAGACGCTTATTCGGCTCTCTTTCAACTCGGCGACGCATAGAGGGACCCAGCAAGGATTTACGCAGAGGCTGGCGAAGCCGAATTTTATGGCATCTTTGCAGCTTTTTTTCAGCATTGACTCATCTGCGGTTGCCCGCAGCATCGAATGGTCGATGACAGCTGCAAGTTCAGTCCTAGTCCATTTCTTGTTCATGCAACGGTCCTCCGTTCGAGTCATGGTTTTTTTAAATCTCGAAGCGCCGCGAGAGGTACTCGCGACGGGTGGCAACCAGCTTTATCAGCTCCTCGAGCATGCGGATATCGGCCAGCTTCGCGATGGGGAAGACGTGGTGTTCGGTCTCGTCGGTATAGCGCTTGATGAAGGCGATGTCGGTCACATAGCCCAGGCTGATCATATTGGAGATTCTGTCCGCCGATTTAAGCACCTTGGCGCGGATCGAGCCGAAGTCCCGGATTCTGGCAAGGAACTCAATTTTACTTTCGATGGGACGGCGGGTTACTTCCAGGACAAGGCTATAGACTGCCGAGGATTCCTCATCGATCGAGAGCAGGCTGTCCCTGTCGAAATCGGGAAGGTCTTCGATGAGATCGTGGACCACCGAGGCTTTCAGCAGAACCGAATCGATGTACCCGTAGTCCATGAGAATGGCCATGGTATCGAGCTGATGCCTGAACATATTGCCCCCGCTTCGCCGAAGCTTGCCGATGAGGCTGGTGGCGAGCTGAATATAGGGGGCGAGATGCATGTTTTTTAGCCTGAGCATGGCATCACCGTCCATGGGGACACACTCGGAGCGCAGGGGGAGATTGGAATGTCGAATTCCCGAGAGATCCAGGCTCTCGAGCTTGACGCCCGTATCTCCCTGTGGACTCATGAAAGGTCCTCGACGTAGCGGCGAAGTTTAATGCTCCTGCTCTGGGCCTCGTCAAGCTTGCGGCGTTCCTGCTGAACGATCTCCGCAGGCGCTGCGTCCAAAAACGCCTGATTGGCCAGTTTGGATATCAGTTTCTGCGCGAAGGGTTCTTCGCGTTCGATATCCTTTCTGAAGCGTACTAGCAGTTTCTGAATATCGATAAGTTCCCTGATCTGTATGAAAATTTCGAAGCCCCTGCCAGCCAGGGCGATTGAACCCGGGGATTTTCCGGACGCCGGGTCCAGGAAAAGCGGTTCGGGGCCGCCGACCAGGAGGCCTATGAGGGCTGCGTTCCGCTTAAGGAAGTCCGCCGCTTCGAGGGAAGCATCCACTTTTATCTGAAGCGCCAGCTTCGCATCCTGGGGGATCTGGAACTCAGACCTGAGGCTTCGGGCCATGGTAACCAGTTCACGGAGGCTTTCGAATTTATCTGCCAGATCCTGGGCTCTTCGGGATCGCTCCGAAACGGGCCAGGACTGGACTATCAGCCTGCCTGCGGCATTGGGGAGCATGCCGTAGATTTCTTCGGTTACAAAGGGAAGGAAGGGGTGCAGGAGCCGGAGCGATTCTTCCAGAACCTGCAAGAGAACGGTGGTAGCCCGGTCTTTTTCTGCCTCGTCGCCGAATTTTGTGGAGAGTTTGCTCGCCTCGATATACCAGTCGCAGAAATCGTCCCAGAAATAGGCGTAGACGGCCTGAGCCGCATCGTTAAAGCGCCAGGACTGCAGCGCCTCGGTAGTCTGGGCGGCAGCCTGATCGAGCCTGTGGAGTATCCACGTGTCCAGATCGTTATAGCTCACAGTCTCCCGGGCGAGGAATTGCCTGCCCTCCAGGTTCATGAGTATGTAGCGCGAGGCGTTCCAGACCTTGTTGGCGAACTTGGAGCCCATTTTAAAAGAGTCTTTGTCCAGAAGAATGTCCTGGCCCGAGGCGCAGTTGTAGGCAAGGGTGAACTTGAGGGCGTCGGCACCATACTCGTCCACGATGTCCAAGGGGTCGATGCCGTTGCCCAGGCTCTTGGACATCTTGCGTCCCTGTTTGTCCCTGATGAGGCCGTGGATGAATACTTCCTGGAAGGGGCTTTGGCCGGTGAATTCCATGCCCGCCATGATCATTCGGGCTACCCAGAAGAAAATGATGTCGTAGCCGGTGACCAGGGCGCTGGTGGGATAGAATCGCCTAAAGTCGGCGGTATTCTCAGGCCAACCTAAGGTGCTGAAGGGCCAGAGCCAGCTGGAGAACCAGGTGTCCAGGACGTCTTCGTCCTGATAGAGTTCGACGGATCCGCATTTGGGGCAGACCAGGGGGTCTTCCCGCTCCACCAGAACCGCGCCGCAATGTTTGCAGTAAAAGGCAGGAATCCTGTGACCCCACCACAGCTGGCGGGAAATGCACCAGTCACGGATATTCTCCATCCAGTGCGCATAGGTGTTTTCCCATTTTCTTGGGAAGAAAACCACAGCTCCGGATTTCCAGGCGGAAAGGGCTTTCTCGGCCAGAGGTTTCATGCGGACAAACCACTGTTTGGAAAGGTAGGGTTCGATGGAGCTATGGCAGCGGTAACAATGGCCGACTGCGTGGACCAGCTTTTCTTCGGATTTCAAGAGGCCCTGGGCTTCCAGGTCGGCGAGAACTGCCTTACGGGCATCGAGCACCCTGAGGCCTCTGTACTTTTCGGGTACGTTGCTCGAGAGGCTTCCGTCGGGGTTCAGGATATTTACCCTGGGCAGATTATGCCTGTTGCCCACCTCGAAGTCGTTAGGATCGTGGGCGGGGGTAATTTTAACAAGACCGGTGCCGAATTCCCGGTCGACATAGGAGTCGGCGATTAGGGGAATCAGGCGGTCCGTAAGGGGAAGCTTGAGCATTTTGCCCACAAGGCCTTTGAAGCGTTCGTCGTCGGGGTGGGCTGCGACTGCCGTGTCGCCCAAAAGCGTTTCCGGCCTGGTGGTGGCGATTTCGATTCTGCCCGAAGGACACTCGGGGCAAGGCCCGTCTGCCAGCTCG
>JAVEYV010000086.1:0-8231 GCA_034003305.1 Spirochaetia bacterium
TCTCCATGCTGTCGGAACTCGAAGCCGCTGCGAGTTTCGATAGAGCCGATTCGGACATAGGCCGTTTCAACTCAGCCAGATCGGGAGAACGTGTCGCCATACGCCCGCTGACGGCGGGAATCATCGCAAAAGCGATCGAAATGCACCGATTCACCGGGGGTGCCTATAATCCAGCTGTGGCCGATCTGGTTGACCTCTGGGGTTTTTCGCCCCGGTTCAGGAAGGAAGCCGGGCAAACCATGCCCTATGATCGTCCCAGAAATCCCGAGGGAGGCTTTGAACTGCCCCCGCGTAAATATGTGGAAGCTTTCAAGGCTCTGGCAGACCTATCCCTGCTGAGCCTGGAAGGCAACGAATCCAGCGGTTATTACCTGAAAAAGAATGCTCCCGATATAGAGGTCGAAGGTATACTCTATTCACAAAAAATCGATTTGGGGGGAATTGCCAAGGGCTGGGGAGTTCAAAGAGCTGCGGAAATCTTAATGCGCCACGGTTACGAATACGGCTATGCTAGTCTGGGCATGAGCAGTATGAGTCTATTAAAACGAACCCTGTCGGATACGGGAGCCAAGGCTGCAAATATGTGGGCGGTCGGCGTGTCCGATCCTGATCAGCCTTCTCAAACCGCATTGGAAATCTTTGCCAAGGACCTATCCCTTTCCACCAGCGGAGCCTACGATCTCCGCTATAGCGTAGGCGGCAGGATCTACGGCCACATTATCGACGCCAAGACCGGAGAACCTTCACGCGGCGAGGTGCTCTCCGCAACCGTGCTTGGAAAGGACGCGGCCTTCGCCGACGCAATTTCCACAGCCCTCTGCGTAATGGACCGGGAGTCAGCTCTGGCTTTTATGAAACAGCGGCTGTCCGAATACAAGGTTGCCCTCCTATTGAGAGGTTCCGAGACAGGAATAGAGCTGGCGACCAATATTCCTCCCAAAGAATACCTCTGGACTGAAAGAGAATAATGGCGTTTTCCAGTCCTATGCTTAGGAGGCACTCAGACTGCGCTGAGTGCCCCGGCTTGACCCCGTTCTAGGCAGCGTGTAGGCTTCGTATAAGCAGTAAGACCGACTCCGGGAGGAATCTGCAATGAAAAAGACGATCATTATGTCCTTGCTATTATTGGTCATGGCTATCGTTCCGGCATTTGCCGCATCGGAAGCCGAACTGAAAACAAGGTACGAGGAAGCGACAAAGGCTGCCGCCGCGGCCCCCAGCGATTACGAACTCAACTGGAAAGCCGCCGAAGCCGCCCGTAAATACGGGGATCATCTTGTGGTAGAGGAAGTTGCAGGCTGGAAAGATACAGCCAGAGCGGCTACCAAGGAAGGTATGAAATACGGTGAAATCGCCTTCAAGCTCAATCCCGCAGGCATAGAGGGCTGGTACTGGTACGGCCTCTGCGTGGGCACCTATTCGGACTGCGTCAGTATTGTAAAAGCCTTGGCCGAAGGGCTGAAGGGCAAAACCCAGATGGGTTTCGAAAATGCCTATAAAACCGACAAGATGTACGACGATGGCGGCCCCATCCTGGCCTTGGGGCGCTTCTGGCAGGTTTTACCCGGCATCGCGGGTCAGGATCGAAAAAAAGCCGAGCAGCTTTTTAACGAATATATCGAGCTCTTCGGTTCCTCGGCCGATCCCAATGCCGCTGCATGGTACTATAGAGGCCAGCTCTATAAGGATACCAACAGGGCGGCAGAGGCTAGAGCCGATCTTCAGAAGGCCGTAGGCATGGGCAACAAGGACGCGGCCAAGCTGCTGGCCACGATGAAATAATCACGCTATCGCTGGTGCAGACGAAGGGCTTGGCGGCCCCGGAAGAATTTTCTTCCGGGGCCGCCAAGCCCTTCATTTTATAGAGTTCCTCGAACCTTGTTGTAGTTGAAACAGGGAGAAATGTGAACCGACAGATGGAACGGTTATCGGCGTCCTACTCTGGTAAAATACTATGAAGTGGCGAAGGATACCGCACTTGCAACGGGACGGAATTATCTGCCTGAGTATGCCCTGATGTAGCTATATTGGGTGAAGAAGAGAACTATATCGCCCCGTACCAGGACAACCGCTTCTACAACAAGGTTCGAGGAACTAAATTCATTTTCTACCCGCTCGGGAAACTTAAGCGCTAAAGCGGCTTATTCTGCAGAATCGCCGCATAGAGCTTTTCCGCGTGGGGTGTGGGAATACCCAGCTGCTTTCCTAAACGCAGAATTGTGCCGCCAAAAAGATCCCTCTCGTCAGGCTTTTCCCGCAGTTCCATATCGCGCTGAAAGGATGTTCGGGTCGTGGGCGGAAACTTGGCTGCCTTCGTCAAAGTGTCATCGATAATCGTATCCGGCAGCGCAATACCCTTGGCCCTCGCCAGCGCCACCACCTCAGCCATTACCGCCTTAGTCTCAGCCAGATCCTCCGGGGACTGAAAAACTTCGCCGAGGGTTTTGCCTTCCTGTGCGGTGACTAACCCAAAGGGGGCGATAAAAATGTACTTGTTCCAGATTTCGACAAAGGGATCTTCCTTCCACATGTACTTGATTCCCGCGGCTTCCAGAATGGGCAGAACCGAGCGGTCGTCCCTATCCTGATCGGGCTCCTTCCCGAGGAAGATGCTGCTCAACGGGCCGATTTGCACCACATGCCCAGGCGCCTGTACGAATGAGCTGATGTAGATCCCCGCCGGATGCACATAGCCTTCGGTGATCACCGAGCGGACACGCTCGTAGATATCAGCGCCGTTGAGAAGGGGTATTATGACCGTGGAATCATTGATCTTGCCCTTTAACATAGTAAGGACATCCGCCAATCCATAGCCCTTTACGCAGATAAAGCAGTAATCCAGGAGCGGAAGATCGGCTATTCGCTCTGTAGCCAGGCTCGGCCTGCCTGAGATTTTTCCCTCTTCAGCATCCAGCCTGATTCCCTCCTTGCGAATAGCCTCCAGCTGGGCGCCCCGAACGATAAAACTCACCTGGTAATTCGAATCGCGCTCGCCGAGGGCCGCCAATTTGGCGCCGACAAAGCCGCCTACTCCGCCTACACCTATTACTGCTATTTGTTTCATTTCCACTCCTTAGGGTATTTCGGCTACTCGAAGGGATTCAGTAAAGAATCCCTGCCGCTAAGCAATACTATCATACGAAAAATAAACCGCAAAGAACGTATCGGCATTGCCGCGTACGCGATGGGGTATTGCCAATCCAAGGAGGCCGGGGGGGGAGCTATTTATTGTTTATCATTTGTGATACAGTCCTTCATGACGAGAAAGAGAGTCCTTTTGGATTCCCTATTCTACCGATCCGCGGGTTTCGCGGATATACGTTTTTGATGTCCGCCTGAAAGCGGCGGATGAAGGATTTGATTGTGGGAAAGAAATTGTACGTCGGGAACCTGAGCTATAACACCTCAGAAAGCAACCTCAGAAACCTCTTCCAGAACTATGGCGGCGTTGCATCCGCCAAGATCATCAGCGACCGGGACACCGGTATGTCTAAGGGGTTCGGCTTTGTTGAGATGGATAGCGACGAGGAAGCCCAGGCAGCTATCAATGGTACCAACGGTACCGATCTCGATGGCCGCCAGATCAAGGTAAATGAGGCCATGGACAGGCCCCGCAACGACCGCAGGTACTAAGTCGGAACGAGGAGCAAAGAGGCCGAATCGGCCTTTAGTTCCCAACCTATAGCACCTAAAGCCGCTCCGAAAGGGGCGGCTTTTTAAAAATACGCTACGGAGTATTTCCGGGTATTCGGGGATGGATCATGAAACCTAAGGCTGGAATCCTCTACGCCGACCTTTTGCTCTTGCTCACCGCCGCGATATGGGGCTTCGCCTTTGTCGCCCAGCGTGTCGGCATGGAAGACATCGGCCCCTTCGCCTTCAACGCAGTGCGCTATGCCATTGGCGCTCTCATTCTTCTACCCCTTATCCGTCATAGAAAAAGAACTTCGCTGGAGCTGACGCAAAAAACCCAGCCAAGCCAGCAGGCTGCATTATCAAAGGATAGAACAACCTCAGCAGGACTTTTTCAACGAATTCTGCCCTTTCTGCTGGCTGGATCGGCCATGTTCATCGGTGCCAGTCTCCAGCAAGTGGGTATCGTAACCACCACCGCGGGCAATGCTGCCTTTATCACCAGTTTGTACGTGGTGATCGTTCCGCTGATCGCGACCCTGTTCGGGCGAAAAACCAGCCTCAAAGACTATATAGCGGCCCTGATAGCCGTTTTTGGACTCTATATCATCACGGTGGGGTTTGGTTCGGGATTTTCAGTCGCCCCTGGCGACCTTCTTGTCCTGGCAGGCTCACTGTTCTGGGCAATCCATATACTGGTAATCGCAAGATTCGCGGCCACTGTGGATCCGGTGGAACTTTCGGCGGGTCAGTTCGCGGTATGCGGCTTCTTTAGTCTTATCGCCGCCCTCATATTCGAACCGACGCCCTTCGCAGGAACCTTCGGGGCCCTTGTTCCCTTGCTCTACGGCGGTCTTTTTTCCTGCGGAGTGGCATTTACCCTTCAGATTGTGGCCCAGCGCCGGGCGCCGCCGGCACATGCCTCCATCCTTCTCGCCATGGAAGGCCTCTTCGGCGCCATAGGCGGAGTCCTCCTCCTGGGCGAGAGCGCGAGCCTGCGAATATTCGCCGGCGGCGCCCTCATGCTCGGCGCGGCCATCCTCTCCCAACTGCCCCTGGGCAGGGCCGAAGGCTCGAAGACAGCCTGAGCATGCGCCGTGGGCGGGACCCCGGGCGCCCTAGCAGCATGCAATCCGTCTCCGAAGGGTGCCCGCGCCGCATGAGTGGCCCCGGGCGCCCTAGCGTTCCAGCCTTCTAGAGAAGCTGTTCCAGCCCCGGAGCCACCTTCACGGGGGAGAATTCCACAATATCGTATTTTGCGCAGCCATGGATGACAAAGGGATCCTGGGCCATCACGGCTTCCACTTCCGCTCTCGAGTTTCCCTTGGAAAAAATCACGCCTCCCGTCCTGGGAACCTTGCGCCCCGAAGCCAGGAATAGCCCCTTTTCGTACTGGGCATCCAAAAATTCCCTGTGCGCCTTTAGATGCACATCCACCTGGTCGTTTGGCTTCAAATACTCTGATGTAATTATGAACATAGCGTTCCTCCTGGGGTATTTTCGTAGTATCTACAATACAAAGCTCGCAGCGGCTTGTCACCCCTGGATTTCCCCTGAGCTGCAAGTCTTTGTATATTGATAGCCAGAACGCCGATAGTATTAAGCTGGCGTCCTTGCAGCGACAACTCGCATGGACGCCCTACACCAGGCTCGCAGAAGGAGGATTTCATGGTCAGACACATTGAGGATATTCAGTCCGTCGAGATGAAGGGACAAGGAGTTACGGGCGTTACCAAACGTATCGCCATAGGGCCCAAGGACGGATACGACGGCTATTTCAGGGTCTTCACCGTTCAGCCCGGAGGTTCCAGCCCCTACCATGCCCATCCCTGGTTTCACGCCAATTATGTGCTGGAAGGGGAAGGAAAAATCGTCATAGAGGGTGTGGACAATCCCATACACAAGGGTTCGGTCGCCTATATAGAAGGAGGGAAGCAGCACCACTTCGTAAATCTGGGCGCCACCCCCCTCGTCTTTATCTGCCTTGTACCCCAAGAAGGGGACAGTTACTGAGCGGCTGCCGCCACCAGGGCTGGCAGCACTCTATTTGTACTAGGCCTTTTTCCGCCCAATCGAGAGCATGAGATTCATCACGATACCCACTACCGCCGCAGTGGCGATAGCGGGAAGCTGCATGCCGAAGGCGGGGATCATGCCGTTGGGGAAGCCGTAGGAACCGCCTAAGCCTACCACCAGGATCACCGCGATCACCGCCAGGTTACGCGCGTCGAAGAGATCCACCTTTTTGTTGATCATGATCGCCACGCCCTGGGCTCCGATGACGCCGAAGAGGTAGATGCAGGCGCCGTTGATCACCGAACCCGGCACCGACCTGATGGCGTTGGACAAGGGCTGGATGAAGGAGAGCACGATTGCCATGATGGCCGCACCGCCTAAAACCTTCACCGAGAAGTTCTTGGTGATGGCCATGGTGGAGATGTTCTCGCCGTAGTTCGTGCCGGCTGGGCCGCCGAAGATGGATGCCACAATGTCACCGATGCCGTCGCCCACGAGGTTTAAGCCCAGTTTGTCAGCGATCTTGTATTCCTTCTTGCCCTTGCGCTTGGCCAGATCGTTTACATAGATATCCAGCTGGAAAAGATGGGCAGTGGATTCAGGGATCGTCGCGATGGCTATGGGCATGATAGCCGCCACCGCCATCCAGTTAGGGATTGGCAGGGTAAAGTGCGGCAGCTCGACCACAGTCCCTGTCCAGATAGCGGCGAAATCCACCAAGCCTAGGGGAATTGCCACGATATACCCCACAAGGATGCCGAACAGAATGGGCAACTGTCCCGCCACTCCCCTGAGGTAGACCGAGAAACCAATTGTGGCGAAAAGGGTGATCAGCGCCGCGATCCAGGCCTTATCGTTGGCCGCACCATTGGAGAAACCCGCTGCGCTGGTTATCGCCACGCCTGCCAGCGAAATGCCTATTACCATTGCTATGGAACCAGTAACCGTGGCAGGAAGCACCTTTTCGATCACTTCCATACCGAAGCGGCTTACGATAAGCCCCGCCGCAATGGATACCAGGCCCGACATGATGATGCCCCACTGGGCCTGGGAGATGAGGGCGTCTGGAGCCGTCTGGCCGAAGGATGCTCCGGTTATGCTGACAATCGCCGCAATGTAGGAAAAACTCGAGCCGTAATAGAGGGGTATCTTTCCCTTGGTCACGAAGAGGAAGGCCAGGGTAGCCAAGCCGCTGGCGAAAATCGTGGTCGAGATATGGAATCCGGTCAACAAGGCTACGGTTACCGTAGCCGGGAACATTACCAGAAGCTGTTGGAACGCGAATACGATCAGCTTCCCTGTCGTCGGGGTTTCGTCGGGCAGATACCCCGCAACCGTCTCCTTAGCCTTTGTCATAGCTCCTCCCCTCATAGGCCCTATTGGGCTCAAAATTTGTTAATACTAACCGAAGCGCAGCCATTCGGAAAAGGGGAATTCAAAAATATTGCAACTTTATGCATCTTTTTTTAAGGAACATGCATGGTAGGGGTTTCATTCAATCTGGTTCGGTATTTTTTAAAATCCAGCAGTCAAATTGATATTGCTTTACTAGTGCATTCCTAATTCTACTCTCTGAACCCAAGCTCAGGCGAGCTGCTCCTTTAAGTGCGCTGTCCAACAGATGAGGCAATCGTATCGATGTATTCTTGGCCCGAGAGTAACGAAGAAGAATTTCGGAACACTATATAGTCCGAACAGTCGAAAAGAGTAAACCGGCAACAGCCGGAAATGAGAAGCATCTTGAAAAAGTTTTTGTCGATCGTAATCATCGCTTTTGCTGCAGCCAGCATGGCTTCAGCGGCACAAGTGGAAAATGTGGCAATAATGGGAACGATTTCCCAGTCATTCAGCGTGATAATTACTCCCGCAACAATCGCAGGAGAATTGATTCTAACCGAAGCCACAGCAACAACCAACCTTGTCATCGCGGC
This sequence comes from Spirochaetia bacterium, assembly GCA_034003305.1. Classification (GTDB taxonomy): domain Bacteria; phylum Spirochaetota; class Spirochaetia; order Treponematales; family Rectinemataceae; genus UBA2256. Next base: position 7,581 of record JAVEYV010000086.1, read on the forward strand.
GGCGGAATTCGCCACGAACAAGAATCACTGGTCTATCGGTGTATACTCGCTTAACGGCGGAAAGCTTATGGGCTCTACCGGTGAGTCGCTAGCCTACACGTTCTCGCTGGGGGACGTTGTGGGAATGCAGGATCTCATGCTTTTAACATCAGCGGCGCCCATCTACAAGTCCATGATAGGAAAAGATCCTCAGTTCGAGCAGAACATGAAGATTTCCTACTTCGGGGATCCCCTGCTCCAGGAAGGCATCTATTCCGACACTATCTTTCTGACAATCTCGGGTGATTAAACCTGTTTGCTTCGTGATTTTCTGGTCGAGCGCGAATTAAGTTTTGCACTGCCGGCCAGGAGATCCCGTTGTCATTACATGATGCATTAAAAGAAAGCGAAGAAACTGAAAAGGAGTCGAGTATGAGTTCAAGGGTTATTTTTGGATTTGTGTTGCTTGTTGCCGGGGTTATTGCCTTCGTTTACGGATTGAATGCCTCGAAGTCCGTGGTTGAACAAGTCAGCAATACCTTTATTGGTCGATTTTCCGAGGCCACTACCTGGTACATGATCGGCGGAATCGCATCGGCCGTAGCCGGGCTTCTCATGGTATTGTTCGGATTCAGGGGCAGGAGTTGATACTGCTTTTGCCGGCTCGAGCCG
>JAVEYV010000087.1:0-8225 GCA_034003305.1 Spirochaetia bacterium
CCCGTAGGCTATGGATTCCTTGGCATTCATCCAGTAATCTCGATCCGTATCCTTGGATACCCGCTCCAGACTCTGTCCCGTAGCCTCGGCTATAATCTCGTTCAGCCTGACATTGGTTTTTTCAAGGTCCCGGGCTTGATTTTAGATGTCCGAGGCTACACCCTGGATTCCCGTAAGCGGCTGGTGTATCAAGTACGTAGAATTGGGCAGGCCAAAGCGCCGCTCCTTAGGTACCGCCAAAAGAATCAGAGCCGCGGCGCTGGCGATAAGCCCCATCCCCACGATACGCACCGGAGCCTTGACAAAGCGGATCATGTCGAAAATAGAAAAACCAGCGTAGACATCCCCTCCCGGCGAATCGATGAGAATCGTGATCGGTTCGGCAGAAAGGCTCTCCAGAAGAAGCAGATGCCGGATCACCTTTTCGGATAAATCCTTGTCCACCTCCCCGGTAAGCAGGATAGTGCGGGTTTTTAGAAAACGCTCCGAAAGCGCGTCCTCGGGCCGAACTGGGGTTTTTTTCTCTTCCTCCGGCTCTTCGGTTACATAGCTGGGCAGCACTGACTTCATAATTACTCCGATATAGGGTAGCTTTTGCTCAAAGATACTCTTTTTTGCTCCGCCGTGACAACGACAGTCCCGGAAACTGAGTCCCTTTGGACTGCTTGCCTCGCGCCTCAGGTTATATTAGATTTTCTATATCTTTATTGACGAGGTTCTCCATGCAAAAGCGAAAACCCTTTGTACTTTTTATTATCGTTCTTGCCCTTTTCGGTCTCGGCTCACCGCTCTTTGCGGCCTCAAAAGCCTGGTACGCCCAGCCCCTCACCAGGCTCGGCTTCTACGTCTTCGACTCCGCCTTCACCCAGCCCGATTTCAGAGTTACCGACCTGACAGGCGCCCAGAAAAGCCGAAGTTCCTTAAAGGGAAAGGCCGTACTCCTCAATTTTTGGGCCACCTGGTGCCCCCCCTGCAAGGAAGAAATTCCCAGCATCGATGCCCTTTCCAAGGCTATGAAGGGCAAAAGCTTCGAGGTATTCGCCGTCAGCCTGGGCGAAGACGCCGAAACAGTTAAGCGCTTTATCACTGACCAGAAAATAAGCTTTCCGGTTTACCTGGACCCGCGTAATACCCTCGCCGCAAGCTATGCATCCCAGGGCATACCCACCACCTACATCCTCGACAAGGACGGCCGGTTTATCGCCGGCATGGTAGGCAGCTATGATTACGCCAAGCCCGAATTCATAGCCTTTATGGACGAGCTGGCCCGCAGATGAATTCCCCCGGTTTGTTTTCCGCAGCCCTGGCCGGGCTCTTGTCCTTCCTCTCGCCCTGCGTCCTCCCCCTCATACCCGCCTACCTATCCTTCATATCCGGTTCCAGCGTATCGGCCTTGTCCAAGGGAGCAGGCAGGGCTAGACTCTTCGCCCGGAGCCTCGCCTTTTCCGCGGGCTTTACCCTAGCCTTCACCGTCCTGGGAGTTGTTTTCTCCGGCTCCGCCATGTTTGTGGGCGGCAACAAGGCATCCCAGTACATCGGAATGGTCGGCGGCCTCATCATAATCATCCTGGGACTCAACATGCTTTTCGATTTCCTGGGATTCCTGAACACCGATTCCCGCATCATCGCCAAATTATCGGGCACCAAAACCAAGGGCCTTTCCGGATCATTTCTTCTGGGCCTGGCCTTTGCTGCAGGCTGGTCCCCCTGCATCGGACCAATTCTCGCCTCCATACTCCTCATGGCCAGCCGCGAAGGCTCTATCGGCAGCGCCATCGCCCTTCTGCTCGCCTATTCCCTCGGCTTCGCCCTTCCCTTCTTGGCCTCCGGACTCTTTTTTGAAAAACTGAAACCCCTACTCTCATTTTTGACAAAAAAAGGAAAAACCGTTCGAACAGCCTCCGGCATAGTCCTCATCGTTTTCGGCTTCGCCATGTCGGCAGGGAGCTTAGGCTCTTTCAATGCCTTCACGGCTCGACTGGGCTATATGCTGGAGGATTTCATCCTTGCCTCGCCGAAAATCGCGGCTCTGACAGGCACCGGAATCTGGCTGCTCATCGCAGCCCTCCTCCTCTTGCCCCTCATCCGAAAAACAGCCCCCCAGCCTTCTCCCCGAAAAAAGCGAAACCTGATCATCGCGGCCGCAGCAGCAGTGCTGCTCGCGGCCGCTGAACTCGGCGGCCTTTTTTCTGTTCTGGAACTTATCGCCGGCTGGCTCAGCTTTTCGGGCATTTAGAGCCCACGGCCTCAAGAGACCGTATTCATAGGGCTCAAGCGGCAAGATTTTTCACCTGGTCATGCCCCCTGTGAGATAAAAGAAAGAGGCCGCCCAGGATACCTGGGCGGCCTCTTCTCCAACAAGGTTCGAGGAACTGATTTACATTTTCAATCCGGCAGACAAATCCCTTCCCTTGGTCTTGTTCGTGGCATAGACAATGACGAACACCACAATGAGCAGAATCACCGAAAGGGCGCTGGCCTCCCCCATCTTGCCGTCAGCCACCGCCCCGTAAATCTGGATCGGCACCGTCCTCGTTCTGGCTCCGTACAGAAGAATCGTCGTGCTCAATTCCTGCAGTAGCGTGGAAAAAGTGAGAATCGATCCCGAGATTATCCCTGGCAGAATTAGCGGCACGCTCACCCGCCTGAATGTATAAATCCAGTGGGCGCCCGCAATGGTAGAGGCCTCCTCCAGCGAGGGGTTGAGCTGGGTCAGGCTTGCCGCAACCGACCTGTACACATAGGGAGTCCTGCGCACCATGTAGGCAATTATTATGATTGTGTAGGTTCCGCCCAAGGGAATGGCGCTCCTGCCCGAAAAAGCCGACAGCAGCGCCACCGAAACCACGGTGCCCGGCAGAATAAAGGGAGCCATAACCGCCATATCCAGTATGCCGGCGCCCTTAGGCCTCCGGCGCTCGGTGATGTAGGCGATGATGCTTCCCAGAACCGCCGTGAGCAGGGTCGCAATGCTGGCCAGATACAAAGAGTTGAGCAGCTCCTTGGGCGAATTCTTGGGAATCTTGCTGTAGTTGGCCAGGGTCAGCCCCTCGGGTAAAAGACCCTGCCATTTTTCGAAAAAGGACATCACGATGATAACAATCTGAGGCGCCAGGGAGATCAGAAGCACCGCCAGACAGTACAAAAAAGCGATAACACGCAAAATTGGATTTTTATGCTGCTGAATCTCCACGTGCGAGGCCGAGATCGTCTCGTATTCCCTTCGGCTGACCACATATTTCTGGAACCATAGCACCGCGCCGGTTATCAGCACATTGACTACCGCGATCGAAGAAGCCCCGTTCAAATCCCAAAAACCGTTTACCCTGAAATATATCAGAGTCGGCAGGACATACTGGTCCCCTCCGATTATGGCCGGAATGCCGAAATTGCCTATGGAGCGAATAAAAACCAGAAGCGCCGCCGCACCTATGCTGGGAATCACCAGCGGAAAGGTGATCGTTCTCAGCACCCTCCACCTGCCGGCGCCCATAAGCATGCCCGCATCCTCCAGCAGGGCGTTCGCCGACGAAAAAGCCCCGTGGCTCAAAAGGAATACAAAAGGATAGTAGGTCAGACTCATGCAGAAAATCATGCCGAACATACCGTAAATAGGCGGCAGCTCCATCCCCAGGGGAGCCAGGGCGATATTGATAAAATACCGCAGCACGCCCTGTCTTCCCAGAAGTATTATCCAGCTGAAAGCCCCAATGAAAGAGGGCATGATAACAGGAAGAATCCCCAGGGAAAGCAAAAGCGATTTTCCGGGGATCCTCACCCTGGCCACAAAATACCCCATGGGCACGCCGATGAGCAGCGAACAGACCGTCACCGAAATACCCACGATAAAGGAATTTTTTAAACTTCGCTGGTACAAGGCCGAGGTGAAAAACTTTTCAAACCCCGATACTCCCAGGGCTCCGATATCGAACTTATTGCCCGACTTCATGAAAGCCCGGAGCAATGTCGTCACCAGAGGCCAGAACAGGAAAACGCAGAGAAAGGCCATGGGGATCAGAAAAACAAGATAAGGAGTCAGATCCTTCTGCAGGAATTTTCTAAAGCCCCTGCCCTGCCCGCGGGAGATCGAACTGTCCAAATTTCGTTCTTTCATTCGCTTTGTCCTTCCTCGGGGAGGTAGAACGAAGCCAAGCCCTTCTTTATGGTCACGTACACGTCGTCACCCTCGGCAATCCCCTTTACCAAACCGGGCATATCCACCTCGAAGGGCTGCGCCGAGACAGATTTATCCACGCTCACTTCGTAACGAACAAACTGGCCCAGGTGCTGGATGATGTTAACCCTTCCGCCGATTACACCCTCGCCGCGGCGCAGCCCCACCGAAAGCTGCTCAGGCCTCGCGCCTACAAGAATTTTACTGCCGACAGCCGCCTCAGCAGGCAGATGATTCCTTCCCTTGCCCGCCTCAACCTCGAAGTCAGGACCAATAACCCTCGCCCTGGCCTCATCCTGCCCGCAGACCGTAAGTTCAGCCTTAAAAAAATTCATCTTGCCAATAAAATTGGCAACGAAGGCACTGTTAGGCTTATTGTATAATTCGTCCGAACTGCCGATCTGTTCCACCACTCCCCGGCGCATCACCGCCAGCCTGTCCCCCACAGCCATAGCTTCTTCCTGATCGTGGGTCACGAATATCGTCGTTATGTTTGTCGCCTTCTGGATACGCCTTATCTCAGCCCTCATATAGCGCCGCAATTTAGCGTCCAGATTGGCCAGGGGCTCGTCCAGCAATAAAAGATCCGGATCGTAGACCAAAGCCCGGGCAATCGCCACTCGCTGCTGCTGTCCCCCCGAAAGCCCCGCAGGGCTCGGGTTGCGCTTCAGCTCCTCGGTAAGCCCCACCAGTTCCATAACCTCGGACACCTTTCGCCGAACCTTGTCCTCGGGCGTCTTGCGAACCCTCAGCCCGTAGGCCACATTTTCAAAAATATTCATGTGCGGATATAGGGCGAAGCTTTGGAAGACCATGCCGATATTGCGCCTAAAGGGGGGTATGCTGGTCATATCCCTTCCGCCGTAGAAGATCTGCCCGCTGGTGATACTCTCCAAGCCTGCGGTGCTGCGTAAAAGAGTCGTCTTGCCGCAGCCCGAAGGACCCAGCAAACAGAAAAGCTCTCCGGGATTGATCGTAAACGAAACCTTTTTCAGGGCTTCAACAGCATTTCTCCCGCCGACGCCGAAGACCTTGCTCACTTCACGGTAATTCAGATCGAGACTCATGGCTATCCTCTCGGAAAAGGTATAATTGAACAAATGCCCCGCGGGGCAAAGCTCCGCGGGGCGCAGATCGAAGGCAGAGGCTGCCCGGACAATCCCTCGATTTCCCGAAGTCTTCCCGGTCGGCTGAAAATCAAGACAATCACATCATCCAGTCGGAGAATTTGCTGCTCAGATCCTCTCTGATCTCGGCGGCTTCAATCGCGTCATAGGGAATCAGCTTGATCTTTCCCAAGGCCGGCAAATGTTTGGGTCCGGGCAGATCTGAAACTACGACGCGGCGGTTCCTGGTATTCAGAATAATCGTGTAAGCCTCTTTCGAGGTAATGAAGTCCATCCACAGTTCCGCCGACCTGGGGTTGGGACCGTTGGCGATGATGCCGCTCGCGTCGAAGCGGGCTCCGGTTCCATCTTCGGGATAGACATAGGTAACCGAGGCTCCCTCGCCGATGTACTTGGCAATATTGCCCTCGCCCGTGGCGGTAATAGCGTACTCGCCCCTGGCCACCGACTCGGGACCCACCGTGGAGCTGGCGGTAAAAATCGCCGCTTTAGCCAGCTTTTTGGCGAATTCTTCGCCGTAGAGCTTATAGGTCATGTACAACTGGGCGTAGGCCGAGCCGGAGAGTGCCGGATTAGCCAGGATAATCTCGCCCTTATACTTGGGATCAATCAGGTCGGTCCACTTGCGGGGATAGTCCGCTTCCTTGAGCAGCTTGGTATTGACCATAAAGGCCTGCAGCGGCATGGAGAATCCGTAGTACTTGGGAATCGCGGCGATATCCTTTACATCGGCGCCCAGATAATTATGGTTCACCGACTTGTACGCCCTGAACAGATCGTAGGCGCCATCGAAGGATTCCTTGGCGATTCCAAGAAGAATATCACCCTGCGGCTTAGGCTGTTCAGCGTTAAGCCTTGTTAAGAGCTCGCCCGAACCCGCCCTGATGATGCTGACCTTAATGTCCGGATACTTTGCATTAAACTTCGCCACAAGCGCCTGCGCTTCATCTTCAGCCGCGGCGCTCCATATAATCAGGGCCCTTGTCTGTTTCGAAGCCTGAGCAAAGGCTCCCCCCACAACCATGAGACAGATCAGTAACGCGATAATCACTTTCTTCAAAACGTCCCTCCTTGTGGATCGATCGAGGAACAGCCTCGATCCCCATCATTGCCATTACGATAGTAAAAAAGTGTAGCACGGCTCTCCTAAGGGCGCAATAAAGAATGCGGCGCATAAAAAGGGCTGAATCGTACATTTACATTTTCTTCGAATGCCGGGATAATCAGAGCAAAACTAGCCGGAGGTAATAGCCGTAATGAATATTTGCATCTATGAAAATATCGAAATAATGGGCGCCCGGGCTGCCGAGATAGGAGCCGCCGCCATCCGCAAGGCGATCGCCGACAAGGGCGCCGCCAACATCATCCTCGCCACCGGGGCAAGCCAGTTCTCCACCCTCGCCGGGCTGATCAAGCAGCCGGGGATAGACTGGAGCAAGGTAACCTGTTTCCACCTGGACGAGTATGTCGGAATGAGCGAAACCCACAAAGCAAGCTTTAGAAAATATCTGCGCGAACGGTTCGCCGAAAAAGTGCCCGGCCTCAAGGAATTCGTCTACGTTGCCGCCGACGCCGCGGACCTCAAGGCCGAACTCGCCCGGCTCTCCGGGCGGATTAAAAAACAGCCTATCGACGTCGCCTTTATCGGAATCGGCGAGAATGGCCACATAGCGTTCAACGACCCCCCGGCCGACTTTGAAACCGAAGAACCCTACATCGTTGTCGATCTTGATGAAAAATGCAGACTCCAGCAGGTCGGCGAAGGCTGGTTCAACGGACTCGGTGATGTGCCCAAACAGGCGGTATCCATGAGCATACGGCAAATCCTTAAGTCCGCCATGATTGTCTGCTCGGTTCCCGACCAGCGAAAGGCGGCGGCTGTCGAGATGGCCCTCAATGCCCCCATATCGCCATCAGCGCCCTGTTCTATCCTGCGTAAGCACGCCGACTGCCACCTCATGCTGGACATGAGCGCTGCGAGCCTTATCCTGAAAGGCCGCTGATTCGCCTCGACCGGGCCGCTTCAGCGCACGCCGAGTCGGCCCGTGCCAAGCCAGTCCCAAAGCCGCCCCCACCGCGGCCAACCCCGGCCCCAGCCGACTCGGCGCAACCCCTGCCTGCCCCACAGCATCAAACAAAAAGGGGGGCGCTCCCGCATTGGGAGCGCCCCCCTGTCTTCAGCCCTCTGCCGCCGCGGCTATAAATACTCCGCCAGCCCCTGTCCTACATAGCGGTCGGTAATGCCCCTAATCAAGGCCACCGCTTCCCGGCAGTCCTTTTCAGAGTTCGCCACCACCTCCCAGCGGGCAATCCCCTCCTCAGACCTGGTATTGCGCTGAGCCACCTGATACCAGGACGCCGATAAATCGCTGTTTTTATCCAGAACCTCGGGCAGCCCGCTCCGCATCAAGGTAGCGTCCAGACTCTGGCCGTCCTCCATCGATTTCATGATCAAGAGACCTCGGCCTGCAAATTCACCCTCCACCTCCGCCAGACTCTTTTCCAGCAAGGCATCATCCTTGAAGTGGCAGGGCCATTCCCGCTGCCGCACCAATCCAGACTGGGCGGCGATCGCCTCCTTGTAACGTCCGGGAGCCTCAGCCCAGACCCGGGCACTGAGCAGACTGAAGAAAAGCGTATTCTCCGTCGCCGCAAAGCCCGCCCCGAAATCATCCAAATCAAGCGGAAAATTCATATAATAATGGGCAGATTCCTCCGATGCCGCGAGAAACTGCTGTTTAAATCCCTCCCTGAGCGCCTCTTTTATAAAAGAATGACCGTTGCGAATAATCTTTACATCCAATCCCTGCCGTGCTTGAGCCTGGAGCGCCAGAGGATTGGTTTTAACATCGGCGTAGATCCGCGGCCTCCAGGGCGCAGCCCTGCCAAAGGCTCCCCCTCTGTGCGCCCCTTTATAAATACCC
>JAVEYV010000088.1:0-8196 GCA_034003305.1 Spirochaetia bacterium
AGCGGGGGACTTTTCCGAAGGCCTTTGTGTGATAGAAGCCCCAGGGGACATAGGCGTGGTAGGGTGCTGTGGTTGCGGGTTGATGATGGATGCAACTTTCTCGAGCGCAGAAGGGAGGGGAGAAGGGGTCCATATGCACCCTACGTCTTCCGCTCCCCTCCCTGCTTCACCTACAACAAGGTTCGAGGAACTCTAAAAAAATTAGCCGCCGGCGATTATTATCGTCGGCGGCTTTAGTCTATTCTTTGCAGTCTATAAGGCTATCTTAGACGTGCTTGACAATCTTGCCGGATTTAAGACATTTGGCACAGATTTTTATCTTCAGGACCGTACCGTCGATTTTCGTCCTCATCGAAATGAGGTTGGGAAACCAGGTTCTTCTGGTATGGTTTTTAGCGTGGGAAACATTATTGCCGTACATTGTGCCTTTGCCGCAGACATCGCATACTCTCGACATAGTTAGACTCCAAACGAAATAAGTGGGCGTACTTTAGCCGAAACAATAAAAAATGTAAAGCCCTGCATAGTGGGGGATCATTGACCTTTTTTTACTTTACGCCATAATCAACATTCTCGCAGCAAGCGGCGGAGTCTGAAACCCGCATACGAATCGGAATTCCGGGGAACCCTGATGAAAAAGAACACAGCCTTTATCCTTCTGTCTTATCTAACCCTTTACATAGTATGGGGCTCTACATACTTGGCCATTCGCATCGCAGTGTCTACCATGCCAGCGTTTTATCTGGTGGGATTCAGGTATGCCATCGCCGGCATCGGCTTCCTGATCCTGAGCGCCGCCACAGGACGCTTAAAGCGCCTTCCAAACCGGAAAGAAATCCTTTCAGCATCATTCCTCGGATTTTTTCTCCTCATTCTCGGCAATGGACTTGTTTCCCTGGGCGAAAAGACAGTCGATTCCTACATCGCCGCGATCATCATCTCCTCCACCCCCTTCTGTGTTGCTTTTTTCAACCTGCTTTTCTTCCGCGAGCGGCTTCATGTCACGAGGCTCGCAGGAATAGTGGTCGGCATGGCAGGGGTTGGCCTTGTACTGTGGAAGGGCCAGCATACGGGATTCCAGCTCAGCGGCGGCATTTTATTCATTATGGCCGGCTTCCTGGCCTGGAGTTTTGCCACCTCCTATGCCAAAAAACTGCCGATACACCCGGACAGCATAGTCAATACGGGCATCGAGATGAGCCTTGCAGGCTTCTTCGCCCTCTTGGGTTCGGTTGTATTCTATGGAACACCCAAGGCTGCCCTTGCCGGGACAAGCATAGAAAGCTGGCTGGCCATGGCATACCTCGCCATTGTGGGAGGAGGGGCTTTTCTGGCCTATAACTACCTGCTGGCAAACGAGCCGTCGATACGAATCGTAAGCTATGCGATCGTCAATCCCTTGATAGCCGTATTTCTGGGTATGCTGATCTTGGGAGAAGAACCAGTTCCCCTCCTCTGGCTCGGAGTACCGGTAATTCTCATTGGCCTGGTGCTCATGCTCTACGGCGAAAAGATCTTCAAGCCGAGAAAACCTTCTCCAGCAAGCTAAGGCTTGCCCCCCTGGCCCGCCATGTATTTGGCCATGGCCCCCTTGTTTTTCACCATTTTTTTCATCATCGTCCGTGATTTTTCGAACTTTTTGATGAGCCGGTTCACCTGGGCTACGGAAGTGCCCGAACCCCTGGCGATTCTCGTGCGGCGTGAAGGTCCTATGATCAAGTGGTTAAGCCTTTCCTTCCTGGTCATCGACCTGAGGATGGCTTCCTCGTACTTCATCTCCTCCAGGTCTATCCTGTCCTCATCAACCTGACCGGCCAGGCCGGGGATCATGTCCAGCATGGATTTTACCGACCCCATTTTTTTCATCTTCTGAAGCTGATCCAGATAATCATCCAAGGAGAAGCTTTCCTTGGCAAGCTTCTGCTCCAGTTCCTCGGCTTCCTTCTGGTCATAGACGGTCTGGGCTTTTTCGACCAGCGAGACAATATCTCCCATGCCCAGAATCCGGCTGGCTATCCTGTCGGGATGGAAGGGCTCCAGCCCCTCGGGCTTCTCCGAAGTTCCTACGAACTTAATAGCCTTGCCGGTCACCGACTTGAGCGAAAGCGCCGCTCCACCCCTAGTGTCCGAGTCGAACTTGGAGAGGATTACGCCGGTAATGCCTATTTTCTCATCAAAGCTCTTGGCGATATCCACGGCGGCCTGGCCGGTCATGGAATCGGCAACAAGAAGCGACTCCAGCGGATTGGCGGCTTCCTTAACCCTGACAAGTTCAGCCATCAGGGCTTCGTCGATCTGCAGGCGCCCCGCGGTGTCGACGATGAGCGTATCAAAGGACTCCCGCCTGGCCCTGGCCAGGGCGGCGTTCACCACCTGTACCGGATCCTTGGTGGCCTCGGTATGAACGGCCACGCCCACCTGGGCGCCCAGCACCGAAAGCTGCTCCACCGCCGCGGGTCTCACAAGGTCGCAGGCGGCCAGAAGAACCTTTCTGCCCTTCCCTTTCAGCCTGTAGGCCAGCTTGGCGGCCGTCGTAGTCTTGCCCGAGCCCTGAAGTCCCAACAGAAGAATAACCGAAAGCGTGTCTGGCCCCTTGAGCGCCAGATCCTGGTTTTCGTCGCCCAGAAGGGCGACCATCTTGTCGTGGACGATTTTTACAAACTGCTGGCCGGGGCTTATCGAGCGCAGGACCTTCTCTCCCTTGGCTTCTTCCAAGGTAGAGTTGACGAAGCGACGCACAACCCGAAGGTTGACATCGGCCTCCAGGAGGGCCATCTTGATCTGCTCTACGGCATCGTCGACATTTTTTTCTGAGATCGAAGCCTTGCCGCTTATGCCGCGGAAGACATCGACAAATTTTTCGGTTATTTTTTCCAGCATTGCCTATACCATCCTTGCCTGAGGGCACAATGTATAGTCAAACCGCTGCATGGTCAATTGAGAGGATTTCTCTAGAGGCTGCCTTTCAAGCCCACATCGCCGGCGACAGCTCTCAGAGCGAGGATTGTCTCGGAAATCAGTTCTTCCAGGGGAATTCCCGCCATTTCAGCGCCCTTTTCGATCACTCCGCGGTTTACCCCGGCGGCAAAGTTGGCTGAGCCCCACTTTTTCTTTACCGACCTGGTTTCCATATCCAGGACGCTCCGGGAAGGCCGCACATAGGCGCAGGCAGCGATGAAGCCAGTAAGCTCATCAACGGCATAGAGAATCTTCTCCATCTGCGATTGAGGTTCCACATCGCTGCACAAGCCCCAGCCATGACTGAGCACGGCGTGGACAACGGCCTCCTCAACCCCTTCCTTTTCAAGAATGGCTCGAGCATGGGTCAGATGTTCTTCAGGATAACGCTGATAATCCAAATCGTGCAGAATTCCCACAACAGCCCAAAAATCCTCGTTCTCGCCGTATTTACGGGCGAAATGGCGCATCGCAGCCTCTACCGACAAGGCATGGCGAAACAGGGAATCCTCATCGTTATACTTCCTCCATAGGATTATGGCTTCATCTCTATTCATCGAAAACCTCACTTAAGACGCAGAATTATTTTGCTGCCCTCGCCGAGCGTGGCTCCGGGAGCCGGCTGCTGGGAGACCACATACCCGTCGCCGCTGATAGACACCCGCAGATCCTTTCGTTCCAGGAGCGGCAGAAGAGAACGCTTGGAATAGCCTTTGAGATCGGGCATCGTTTCTCCTACCGAGGCTACCCTTTCCTCGGGCATGCGAAGCGTTCCTCCATGCACCAAAACCGGGGTCTTGCCTCGTTCGATTTCCATGGTGGAAAGCACGGCCTCGGCGGCCTGCCTGAGCACGGGCGCCGCGATCTGGCCGCCGAGATAGGATGCTCCTCTCGGCTTTATGATCACTATATAAAGGGCGACCCTCGGTTTGTCAGCAGGAAAAATTCCAAGGGTGCTGGCGATATAATCCTTGTCCGAATAAGCTCTGGTCTTAGGATCGATCATCTGGGCCGTACCCGTTTTAACCGCCATCCGTATGTCGGGGACCTTGGCCCTCCAGCCGGTGCCCTGCAGCGAAGCTGTGTGCTCCATGGCATCGAGAATCGCCCTGGCGCTGGTCTCGGAGACCACCCGGCGCAGAACCTGCGGCTCGTGCTGGAACAGCAGTTCCCCGTCGGCGCTCTCTATCCTGCTCACTGTGGTCGGTTTCAGTAAAAGTCCGCCGTTGGCTATGGCCGAAGCTGCGCTGATCATCTGCAGCGCCGAGACCATCACTTCCTGTCCGATGGCGATGGTAGGCTTGCTTCGTCCCGACCATTTCTCCGGCTCACGAAGCGATCCCGGGCTCTCTCCCGATAGCCCCACCCCGGTTCTCTCGCCGAAACCGAAACTGATCAGCCTTTGGTAGAGGTCCTGTTCGGAAACCCTGTCCGACGCGTATCCCACCCCCGCGTTGCTCGACAGGGCAAGCACGCCGGCAAGATTTTGTTTTCCGTAGACTCCCAGGTCTTTGATGACGATTTTTTCGCCGCTGGGCAGAGTCTTCCGATAGGCGCCGTCGCAGTCGAATACAGTATTCGGGGTGATGGCGCCCATATCCAGAATGGAGGCCATGGAGAAAAGCTTGAATACCGATCCCGGTTCGTACGAGTAAAGCGAGAGAAGGTCCCTTCTCGCCTCGGCATCGTAGGCCGCATAGTTATTGGGGTCAAAACTGGGTTCGGCGGCATAGCAGAGCAATTCGCCTGAATGAACATCCATGGCTATCGCTAAAGCTGCCTCTGCTCCGTTAGCCTTGACCGTATCCTGAAGAATGTCCTCGATCATGTGCTGCAGATTTGCGTCGATGCTCAAGGAGATCCTGTCGCCCTGGGGCAATTTAATTGAAGGATCCGCCAAACGCCCTGTGCCGTCCTCCGCCTTTCTAGGCTTTGGATTGAGTTCCGTGTTGTATTTTACCTCGATTCCATCCAGACCGAAATTTCCTTCTCCTGTAAAGCCGATTAAATGCGAAGCCAGCCGCCCCTCGGGGTAGAGCCTCCCAGAGATTTCCTCAACCTGAACTCCCTTAAACCTACCCTGTTTTTTCGCGGCGATAAGGGCTGTCGCCTTGTCGGCGGGAAGTCTTCGGGCGAGATAAAAAAAATTCTGGTTTCCGTCTTTATAGCGGGCGCTTAATGAATCGGCAGGCACTCCGGTCAGTTTGGCCAGCTCGGGTATTTCTGATTCAAAGTTTTTCCTGTCCGTGGAGGGCTTCCATATGGAGATATCGTATTTCGGCACGTCCATCGCCAGGGTCAGGCCATTCCTGTCAACGATTCTGCCCCGCTCTCCCGTAAGGGGTTCTGTGCCCAGGGATTGAGAAGAGGAGGCGAAGGCAAGCTGGGCGTAGCGGGCAAAAATCAGAGCTGCGAGTATACCCAGCAGTGCCAGTGCCGAGCCAAGGCGAAATTTCAACATCCTCATTCGGTGTCCATACGATAGGGAAAGGTCTATAAACCGGGTATGGGAAAGACCCTGCCCAGTATATTGTTCATCGGCACCGGGCCAAAGTCTCTTGAGTCGATGGACTCGTATTTGTTGTCTCCCAGAAGAAAATATGCCTTATCGGTACCGAACGAGGATGCCGCGCTGCTCACGAGCAGCACTGAGTCTACGCGCTTTATGAAGGCCGTAGGCGACTCCGGCCTTACCGCCGCAACCAGCTGCGTTTTTTGAGGCTCGGACCAGCGAATGATATAGCCGCCCCAGGGGTTCTTCAGTCCGTAAGCAGCCTTGAAGACGAATACGAGGTCAGAATCCTTCAGCCTGGGGAGCATCGATCTGCCCTGCACGATCGCCAGGTCGGCGACAAAGGTGCGCACCGCGAAGAGGAGGAGGATAATCCCAATGATGATCCGTCCCAGCCTGAGGCTGGAAGCATTGTCCTTGCCCTGTCCGTCCACCTTGCCGTCCCCCATACCGTGCAGTACTGCAGCTGATATTCCGAAACAGTTCGGAATCTTAACGATAATATATCGGATAAAAGCCGCCGATACTCGAAAGACCTATGGAAATCGAGAACAAAACCACTGGGTATTGGAGCGGCAAAGCCTCTTCGCTCCAGAGACCCAAACCCTTTGTCACAATATTAGACGGCGCCGCGCTTTCAGCAAGCCCCAAACGCCGCAAGGCCTTCCGCAAACCCAGGATTCAGGGCCTAGCCTCCGCACGGAAGCAGAGCACAAAACTGCACTCCTACGCCAGCGAGACGGCCCAAGGCGTCCTGAGGGCTTTAGGCAAGGCTATTGGCAGCCTCGCCACATTTATCGCTTCTTCGCCCAAAACCTTCGCCATATATATCAAATCCCATAAAAATTTTAAAGCTCAGAAAAAGAATCAAACCCTTGGAACCAGCTTAGAAGCAGTGCCAGTCAACGCTGCACACCAGATAGAGGAAACCGGAGAGGCCATCGTTTCAGCGGCGGCGCCGTCGGCGGCCAGCCCCCGCATCGCCCTGTCAGCACGACTGGCCTCCTTCGTTTCCATTCTGCGCCTCGCCCAGCTGCGCCGGATTCTCCCAATCATACTCATCAGCTCAATCGTGCTCACCGTCGGCGCCGCCGCCCTTATCAGCGCAGCCCAGTTCCCCGTGAGGGCTTCCGGCCTCATACTTCCTGACGAAGAATCAGCCCAGGCGCTCCTCATGGCCTATATCTCCCCCTACGGCATGGATAAAGAGAACCTTCCCTCAGGCAGCCTCCCCCCCATCCCTGTCGCGGTCAAGCTGGGATCCTACACGGTTCGTGGCGGCGACAGCCTGGAAAAGATCGCAAAGCGTTTCGGCCTTAGGCAGGACACGCTTATTTCGGTAAACAATCTGCAGAGCGCTTCCTCCATTCGCTCCGGGATAAACCTTCGGATTCCCAATATGGACGGAGTAAGCCACAGGGTAAAAAGAGGCGAAAGCCTCTCAAGCCTCTCCAAAACCTACGCCATCGACATGACCAGGATAGTCGACGCCAACGATCTGTCCTCCAGCACGATCGCCATTGGACAGAGCCTCTTCATACCCAATGCCCGGCTCTCCTCGGCAAGCCTCAAACAGTTCTACGGCATGCAATTCCAGTGGCCGGCTCGAGGTGCGATATCCTCTCCCTTCGGCTATCGAGCCAACCCCTTCACCGGTTTGCGCACCTTCCACTCTGCCGTCGATATCGTCGTCAACGTTGGGACCAGCATCAGGGCGGTCATCGACGGGAGGGTCGCCGATACAGGCTACAACTCCGTATTCGGCAATTACATCATCCTTAAGCACGACTCGGGGTATCAGTCCCTGTACGCCCACCTAAGCAAGATCAGCGTCAAGGAAGGCAGCTACATCTCCAAGGGCGCGGTTATCGGGCTCTCGGGCAATACCGGTCAGAGCACAGGCCCGCACCTGCACTTCAGCCTCTTCAAGAACGGACAGGCCCTCGATCCGCTGAAGTATTTAAAGTAAGGGCTCCTTTGTCATAAAAAGGATACAGTGCCTGGACCGGTACTGTATCCTTTTTTATATCATTCCAGCCTCCGCCTGCAAAACCGAAGAGCAGCCATAACAACATTAAAATTATATTTATATATATAACAGTGATTTAATAATTTTATTCTTTATTGATTCGATTTGGCACTCGCTTTGCGAATGTATTAGCGAGGAGTATGCCATGCAACACTTGGCCGCCAGTGATGAATCGCTCGCCAGTTATTTCAGGTCGATCAAGTCTATCAGCCTGCTGAGCAGGGAAGAGGAAGAAATCCTCTCCAGAAAAATCGCCCAGGGCGACGAGGCTGCTCGCAAGCGCTTGATCGAAGCCAATCTGCGCCTTGTCGTGCGGATCGCCCGTTCGATGTGGAACCCCTCCCTTTCCTTGATCGATCTGATCCAGGAAGGCAATATCGGCCTCATGAAGGCCGCCGAAAAATTCGACGGCACCAGAAAGGTGAAGTTCTCAACCTATGCGGCCTGGTGGATACGCCAGGCTATCGGCCGTTCTCTGGTCAATACGGGAAGGGCCATACGCCTGCCCCACCGCAAGGAAGAGCTTATCCGAAAGGTTCAGGCTGAAAAGAGCATCATGAGTCAAACGCTTCAGCGCCAACCCAGCTCCGGCGAAATTTCCGAAAAGCTGGGCATCTCCGAAAAAAAGCTCAACGACACCTTGATGTTCGCCGAGAGGATCTCCGGCTTTGAAGCCCAGACCGAACAGGACAGCTTT
>JAVEYV010000089.1:0-8178 GCA_034003305.1 Spirochaetia bacterium
TCGACCACAGCCAACAGCATTCGGGTCAACATCTTCTCTCGGCTATTCTGGAAAGAAAATACGGAATCCATACCCTGAGTTTTCACCTGGGACTTTCGTACAGCACCATCGACGTTACCGCAGCGGCCATGGATCAGGAAATGATACGGGCACTGGAGGACGAGGCTGAAGCCTTCATTGTACGAAACCATCCTTATGCGGTTCATGTTTGCCCGCCCGAAGACCCGAACTCTTTCCCTTTTAGAAAAAGTCTGCCCAAGGGCGATGAGGCTATACGGATAATCGAAATAAAGGATTACGACTGGGTGGCCTGCTGCGGCACCCATGCTGCGTCAGCATCTGCGCTGCGAGTAGTGAGTGTTCTTCAGGCTGAAAAATACAAGGGCAATACCAGGCTCTACTTTGTAGCAGGAGCCAGGGCCGCCTTGCTGCTCCGCCAGCGAAAAGACTCTCTAGGAGCTGTTGCCGCAACGCTGGGCACGTCCAGCGAAGAAGCCTCGGCAAAGGTTGAGGCATTGAAAGCGCGCAACGCTGCAACAGAGACCGAACGGGGCATGCTCATAAAAGAAAACGCCAGGCTCGAGGTCGCGTTGCGCGCTCTCGAAATAAAAAGCGGCACTTCCTCTGCGCTTAATTTCGTCTTTCACGATAAGGGAGCCGAAGCTGCTTTTGAAACGGTAAAGGCAGGAGCGAACAAGGGCTTTTCAACCATAGCGCTATCAATGCCCGACCGGACCGTCTGTGTCATGACGCCTCAAGCGAAATCGGCCAACTTAGCCTTGAGCCTTAAAACATTGCTCGCGGAACACAAGGGCAGGGGAGGCGGCGGCGGGAACAATCTCAGGGCTGTTTTCGAGAGTTCTGAGAATGCGAAAAAATTTGCCGATACCGCACTGTCCTTGCTTGAATAACCTTAGGCGAATTTAAAAAAGCAACCGCTAAAGCTCCACAGGCCTTCTGTTGTCCGAAAGACGACGCGAAAGATAATCCTTGTCCAGAGCCAATTCACGGATAAGAAAGCGAAGCTGTTCGGCCGAGAGCAGATTCTGTTCGGCATAGAGATAGACAAGCGCCCGTTCGGCGATGCAGGGAACGAGCAGCGAATTCATCTGGACGAGGCAGGGCTCATCGCATTCAACATAACGGGAATTGAGGGATGCGTAGAGTCTGGATTCGTGAATATTGCCGGCGATGGCGTTCAGCTCGGCCAATAACGGGGCGATATTGCCCCGGGCGGCCATTTCGCCCAAGGGCTTGAGGGTGAAAAAGCTGTATTCCTTGCCGGGCAGATAATGATGCTCGTCGCAGCGGGTGCAGTAGTTGGGCTCCCGGCCGTCGGACTTCGCCCTGTCGCCTCCGATGATAATAAGCGGGTCGAAGTAGAGGGCCGGACATTCCTTTCCATCCACGGAATAATAACGGTAGGTATACAGCGAATCTTTCAGGCAGTCCTCGTGTTCGCAGTAGGCGGTGAGCGGAAAAACGTCGGTGGCGTTTTCAAGCAGAAGCCGGGCTGTCTGGTTAAATATTTCCCTGCGGAAGTTGAGCACAAGGCTGGGGCAGATAAAACTCAAGCCCCGGCGCCGGGATTCGTCGGCCATGAGGTAGGCGATGCGTTCATCGAAAAAGGCAGCCTCGTCGATAATCCAGGTGCCCACCTCGGGGTTGTCCGCCATGAGGGTTTCCAGCTGAAAAGAGTCTTTGATCGAGCCGATGCGGCTGCCGCAGCGCTCGAAGCCGCCGCGGTAGGCCAGGGCATCGTCGGGGTAGTCGGGGAATCGTTCCTTGTCCAGGCTGGCCCGCACTACAAACACCTTTCGCCTGTCCACCACTCCGCTGGTGGTAAGGGCTGCTGCGAGGCCTTTTTTGCGCAGGGCGACCGTAGAGTCCCGCCAGATTCGGGCGCTGAACTCGGTTTTGCCCGAGCCCATGGGGCCGATCACCAAGACCCGCCGGCCCGGTGTTACAAAGTCGTGGTGGGCATAGGAGGAGTGCACATTTAAAAGGGGAAACCCCAGGTTTTGCAGTAATTCCCCGCTGTCGCCGATATCCATGTGAATCCTCTGAAAATCAGCGCGCCGGGCCGGCGGCTTTTGCGACGTTAGGTCCTATGCTGGGCGAACCGAAGCGCAGGTCCTTGTAGGGATGAATGTCCAAGGCATTCTGGTACCAGCCTTCCACATAGTCCAGGTCTATCACCGAAGAGGCAAAGCCGTGATATACGGGCAGGACGACAGCTTTTCTCAGGAGCAGGCTTTCGGCCTCGGCCAATAGACTCATCCGCTTTTCCCCGTCTTTTTCGTAGGACTGGGTTAAAAGCTCCATGAAGCCCGGGTCGTCGAAGCCCGCCTCGTTGAGGCTGGAGCCGGGGGTCCACATCTGTAAAAAGGCCTCCGGGTCCGCAAAATCACCAATCCATGTGGTATGGGCCATGCCGATACTGCCTGCGCCTTCGGGGCTTTGGGTGAACTGGTAATACCTGGAAGGCGCCAGGGGAAGCATGCTTACCTTGAATTCGGGCAGAGCCTTCCAGGCGGTTTGGAACAACTGGAGGACTCGGTGGTTATCCTTCGAGTCTGCAAAGTAGATCTTCAGCTCGGGAAGGCCTTTGCCTTCGGGATAGCCTGCTTCCTCGAGGAGCTTCAAGGCTTCTTCCCGGTCCCTTGCCGATATGCCCTTGGCTTCGCTGTATCCGGGAAGCGGAAGCACCAGGGTTTCGGCGGGCACCATGTACACCGTGCTGTCCCGTATTTCCTTCCAGGGCAGAAGGAGGGCGAGGGCTCGGCGTACCGAGTCATTGTTCCAGGGTTCCTGCCGGCAGTTGAAATACCAATAATGAGTTGAGAAAATCGGATTCGCCTGGATGGCTTCCTGGAGAAAAAGCCCCTCGTAGTCGCCGGGGCCCGCAAGCCAATGAGCCTCTTCGCTGTTGAACATTCTGGTGGCCGCCTGGTCGTCGTCGGTGAACAGCATGGCCAGCTTTTCTATGGAGACAGCTTTTGTATCCCAATAATGAGGATTCTTTTCCAGTGATAGACGGCCGTTTTCCAGAGCGGCGAAACGGTAGGGTCCGTTGACCGGATAGGGGATTCTGCCCGCCCAGGAATCGCTGCCGTCGGCGAGCATGGAGGGGTGGATGGGCGAGAAGGAGTGGTGACAGAGCAGGCGGGTGAAGTAGGCGGTAGGTCTGTTCAGGCTTACAACCAGGGTCTTTTCCGATTCGGCCTTTATCCCGAGGCTGCTCTCGTCGTTTGTTAGTCCCAGTCTGAAATCATGGGCACCGGCTATTACATCGAAGAACGCCGCATACTGGGCGTTGAGCTTTAAAATCCTTATCCATGCGCTTCTGAAATCTTCGGCCAAAAGGGGGCTTCCGTCGGACCAGGCGGCGTTATCCCTGATGGTAAAGGTGTATACCAGACCGTCCTTGGATTTTTTCCAGGAGCTGACCGCAGCCTCCATGGGGCCTAAGCCGGCGGCGTCGTAGGCAAAGAGCCCTTCGTAGATCGCGGTGAAGACCTGCGCCTCGTTGGAGTAAATCGAGCGGTGCGGATCGAACTCCACGGCTATGTCGTTGAAGACGGTCACAAATTCTTCTGGTATGTTCTGAGCTGCCGGGGCGAAGACAAAGGCGGCCAGAAGGAGTATCGTCGCGATAATAGCTTTGCTTTTCATTACTCCAAAGTATGCGATAAAATGGGGGCTAAGGCAACAGTATGGGGAAAAACAAGGAATTTGGCCGCGAAATTCTCGTTATAGGGGTTTTATCGGTTTTGGAAAGCCCTGAATATACCGCAGCCCTGCAGGCAGCCCTGGAAAAGAATTTTGGACCGGTCAGAACCATCACGCCGCGCCAGCTTTTCCAGTGGACCGACTATTACAACAGCGAAATGGGCCTGCCTATCTGGAGATTCTATATCGAATTCGAAAACCTGGTCGATCCTTCGCTGCTGGCGGAGATCAAGCTGAAGACCAACGAGCTGGAAGACTCCTTTGCCGAGGAAGGCCGGCGCAGGGTTAACCTCGACCCGGGGCTCCTTGCCCCCGGGCGCTTCGTGCTGGCTACCACCAAGGACAGGGCGCACCGCTTGGCCCTAAAGAGCGGGATTTACGCCGAACTCACCCTAATCTACGAAAAAGGCTCTTTCCATGCCCTGCCGTGGACCTATCCCGACTGGGCTTCCGAGCCGGTGCGGAGCATGCTCTCCGACTGGCGAAGGCGGATTTTTTCTTCCCAGTCTTGAAGCAGAAGAGGCTCGGGCAGGCGCTTGTCTTGCGGGGGTTCGCCGGTGAAGCTCTTCCCGGAAGTTTTGGTCTTTTTTGCCTGTCTCTCGCAGCTGTCCTGTTATCCTAACCTCGTCACTTCTCAGAACATTCAGGTTGAAGCCCCGGCTCGTCCTGCTGCCTGGGCAGGCATGGGGGCGATCGTTTATCGGGCATGCTGGATGGACGATACGGGGCAGAGGCGGGAGGAAAGGGTGGCCGAGGGACAAAGGCTTGCCCTCAGGCTCGAACGGGGTTATCGGCACGCCATCCTTTTTCGGCCTGAAGCGCCTCATGACTGGTGCAGGCCCGCGGGCTTTCTCTATCCCTTCGACTTGGAGTCCTGTTTTGATTTTACCGATGCCTGGAAAAGCGCTGCAGGCAAAGCCAGCTTCGAGTCGGGCTACGCCGCGTCTGTGGCGCTCGCGATGGAGCAGGCGGGCTACGATCCCTGGAACTGGCCGGTGGAAAAGCTGGCCGATCCTGCAGTGCTCAAACATAAGGATCCCTGGACGCTGCCTCCCTGGCGGGCAGCCGAGAGGCTTATAGAAGGGAGTTTCAGGCTGTCTCTTTTCCCAACCGCGAAGACCCGGTTTGAATTGCCTGACGATGGCCCCTGGTGGCCGGAAAGTCCTCTCTGTCCGCCAGCGCAGGCACAGGCTCAAGAGGCCGCCGCAAGCGTCAGGCTCACCGAAGGCTTCCACAGATTTTCCAATGGAAAAGAATTGCTGTGCGTCAAGATCGAAGCGGGGGAGGTTCTCGTTCAACGCAGGGCAATTGGGCCTTAGGCTAAGAAGGAAAACGCAGCAATGGAGGGATATCGCTCAGCGTATAGACCTGGTGTTCGCGCATCCAGGCTTTGATTCCTTCGAGTATTTCCAGGGGAGCCCGGGGGTTGGAGAAGATCGCCGTACCTACCTGGATCGCCGAAGCGCCTGCCAAAAAATACTCCAGGGCGTCGTTCGCGCAGCCGATGCCGCCTAAACCGATCACGGGAATCCGTACCGCCCGGGAAGCCTTCCAGACGCAGGCGACGCCGATCGGCCTGATTGCTGGGCCGGAGAGCCCGCCTATGCCCCGGGCGATGAGGGGTTTGCAGGTTTTGACATCGATGGCCATGCCCACCACGGTGTTGATACAGGAGACGGCGTCGGCCTTTCCCGCCTCGGCCGCCATGGCAATCTGGGCAATATCGGTGACGTTGGGGCTGAGTTTTACCACCAAGGCCCGCCGGGTAAGTTTTCTCACCTTTCTGGTGATTCGCTCCACCAGTTCGGGCTCGGTGCCGAAGGCCATGCCGCCTTTTTCGACATTGGGACAGGAGAGGTTGAGTTCGTAGCCGTCCACAGGGCTTTTTACGTCTTCCTGGGGGGCGCCTATCCGCTTTTCTATCGCCTCGACAATGGCGGTATACTCCGATTCGGTCTCTCCCACCACATTGACCAGGACAGGACAGGCGAGGCAGCGCATGTAAGGGATTTTCTCGTCGAGAAAAGCCTGCAATCCTGGATTGGCAAGCCCTATGGAGTTGATGAGCCCGCTGGGGGTTTCAACGAGCCGGGGTGGCCTGTTCCCCGATTTTGGATCGACGCTGACCGCCTTGGTATATAGAGCCCCGAGGGCGCTGATATCCACCAGTTCCTGGTATTCCTGTCCGTAGCCGAAGGTGCCCGAAGCCACTCCCACCGGGTTGGGCAGGGTGAGGGGGCCGATGCGTACCCTAAGGTCCGGCTCTCTGTTCAGGCTTTCCACAGGATAGCTCCTTGGGGGAAGATGGGGCCGTCGGCGCAGGCACGCAAGTAACCGCCCGCCCTGGCGGGGAGTACGCATCCCTGGCAGGCTCCTACGCCGCAGGCCATCCACTGCTCGGCTGAAAGATGGGCGGAAATGCCTGTTTCGAGGGCCAGGGCATCCAGGGCCGACAGCATTGGAGCGGGACCGCAGGCGTAGAGCCTGGCCCTAGTATTCGTCGCGAAGGGCGCAGCCGGGTCAGCGTCATAAAGGAGAGCATCGACAACCGTACCCTTGAAGCCCCCGGAACCGTCATCGGTGGCTATGAGAGCCTGGTTGAGACAGCGCTGCAGATCGGCCAGCCCGGCGAGCAGCGGCTGGGAGTCAGGCTTATGAGGCCGGCCTGCTCCCTCGGCGCAGTGTTTCTGTGCTTTCCAGCGCTCGGCTGCCAGCGAAAAAGAGGGGACCTGGCCGGCCGATCTGAAGCCGAGAAAGAGTTTCGTTGCCAGTGGCGAGGGAGGCTGGGCGCCGCGGCCGGCAATCGTCTCGAGACCTTGATCAGCGCCAAGCCCGGCGGCGCCGTCAGTCACGGTACTGGATGCGGCAGCGCCGAAAAAGGTCGATTGCAGGTAGAGCAGGGGGCCTATCCCAATGCCGCCGCCCACCAGAAAAGCCTGTTCGCCCGAAAAAGGCCGGGGGAAGGAGTTACCGAGGGGGCCGATCACATCGAGACTGCCGCCCTCCGCGAAGGCGGCCAGGGCTTGGGTAGCCTTGCCCCTTATTTGGTAGAGGGCAAAGGCAAGACCTCGGCCGAAAAAAGCGAAGGCAAGGGGTCTTCTGAGAAGCCCGGCATCGCCAGCCTGCAGCCCCTGCGGATTAAAGGTAAAAAACTGTCCGGGAAACGGAGAGGCAAGGTCTTCGGGCCATGAAAAGGCCAAGAGCTTCCAGCCCTGTGAAACGGCCTGGTTGAAAACCACGGGAGCGTTGAATTGTCTCATCATTGGCTTCTTGTCCGCATTGTCCTCACCCTATCCCTGTCATGTCAAGCTTAAGCGCCATCTTCATCGCGGCCGCGCGGAAAGTCCAGCCTAGAGTTCGGAGAGCCGGAGCTCGATTTCTTCCAGCTTTTCGGTGAGCTTGTTGATGGTCCGCTCTATCCGTTCCTTTTCTCGAAGAAGACGCTCGGCGGGGTCATAACTCTCGTCCGGTGCTTTAAGCATGCCCTTTACCGTTCCGGGGCTGGCCCCCGCCGAAAGGGCTTCAACGGCCTTGGAGCGTTCTTCCACATCCCGAATGCCGGCTACGAAGCGAAGGTTGTCCCAGCCCATTGAGGGGTCGAGGCCGATCTGACTGGCTGCCACAGCCGCTGTCGCGGTGGTTCTCGGCAAGCCCAGGACCCGCTCGATGTAGTCCTCGAACCGAGTCCGGTGGATTCTGCAAAGCTCAGCTGCCCTGGCCAGGAGCCTGCCGAGCTCCAGCATGGCCTCGCCGTTAGCCTTGAGGCATTGTTCTTTGATCGTTCTGGAAAGCTCGACGAATTCTTCCTGGCTCTCAAAAACATTGTTATAAAGCCCGGCTTCCTCGGCTTTCTGTACCAATTCGTGGAAAATCGACCAGAATTCCTGCGTATGGGGCCGAGACTGCCGGATGCCGCCTTTCCGTTGATAATGGAGATGATGGGCATACTCGTGAAGGGCTGTGTAGAGAAGCTGATTGTCTGATTCGAAGTTTTTGTTGTGAAGCACTATCTCGGCGGTATCAGGCTTATAAAGACCGTTGACCTTTTTATTCGCCTTGCCGGAAAAAACCAGGCTGAAGGGAGCCGGGCTCTCTTCGACCTGCAGCAGTATGGATTTTACCTGATCTTGATTCATTGTATGCTCCAGAGCGCCGGTATTCGCTGATTAAACCTTAATGCGATCTGGAGCATAGTACGGTATAGAAGGAGCCTAGGCAACCTGGGGATCGGCAAAAACCCCGAATCGGAGGCCTGCTCTTCGCGCGGTTACCTCGACAGGGCGCGGTCGATCTCGGGCTTATTGAAGCCGATGATCACCTTGCCGTTTATGTCGATCACCGGAACGCCCATCTGACCGGACTTATGCACCATTTCCTTGGCTTTGCGCTGATCCGAGGCGACGTTGTACTCGGTAAAGGGAACACCCTTGGACTTAAAATAATCTT
>JAVEYV010000090.1:0-8079 GCA_034003305.1 Spirochaetia bacterium
TCACCCTCTGGTCCTTCGAAGACGCGATGAAAATCCGCAACCATGTGGAACACATTTTCTACGCCGCTTCCAAGGAGCTCGATCCTGTGGCGCGCAAGCGCATGCTCAACTTTGTCGTCGCCGGCGCCGGCTTTACCGGCATCGAGATGATCGGAGAGCTTCTGGAGCTTCGCGACGTTATGTGCCGCAAATACTACATGGACCCCAAGGATGTCCAGATCACCAATATCGAAGCCTTGCCTTCCATTCTACCGATTTTGGAAGAACCCTTGCGCGCCAAGGCAGAAAAATACCTGGCCAAAAAGGGCTGCAAGGTCATGCTGGGCCAGGCTATCGTCGGAGCGGAGCCGGGCAAGGTCCTGCTCAAATCCGGCGAGATCGTAGAGACCGACACCTTTATCTGGACCTGCGGCGTCAAGGGCTCCAGCTTCGCCGGCTCCCTGGCCCTGCCCATGGGCAAGCGCAACCGCATCGACTGCGACCAGGGCATGAGATCCACCCAATACCCGAACGTGTACGTGGTAGGCGACAACGCCGGCCTCATGGTGAACGGCAAGCCCATGGCCCAGGTGGTCGAATCGGCCCACTTTTCCGCGGAAGCGGCGGCCAAGAACATCATCGCCGACATCGAGGGCGGCGAGCGCCATGTGTTCAAGCCCAACTATCACGGCTTCATGGTATCCATCGGCGGACGCTACGGCGTGGCGAACGCGGGAGGCATAAAGAGCTCCGGCTTCGTGGCCATGTTCTTCAAGCACTTTATCAACATGTTCTATCTCTTCAACATCGCCGGCATCAACCAGGTCTGGGAGTACTTTAAGCATGAGTTCCTGGACATGAAAAACAATCGTACCTTTGTCGGCGGCTTTATCTCCCACAATATCCGGTTCTACTGGGTTCTTCTGTTGCGTATGTGGCTGGGAGTCATGTGGATCTTCGAGGGCGTCAACAAGATCGGCGAGGGCTGGCTCAACTTTAACAAGGGTTCCAGTTCGGGCTGGATGTTCTCTCCCGGCGTGGTCCAGAAGGGCGTAGAAGTAGCCGACGCGGCCAGCGCCGCCTCCGGCGCATGGGAGGCTGCGGCCGAACCGGCTGTCGAGGCTGTGGCTGCGGCATCGGGAGCCTGGGACGCGGCGGCCGAAATCACCACCACCACGATCGCCGACGCGGCCAGCGCCGCTTCGGGCGCATGGGACGCAGCGGCCGACGTGGCTGCCGAGGCGGTCACCGCCGCTTCAGGTGCCTGGGAAACCGCAGGCGATGCCGTTGCCGAGACCGCGGGGCGGGTATTCAAGGTAGTCTGGGATCTCGGAAAACCCATTTTCAATCCGCAGTCGGGAATCGTCACCTGGTTCAGAACCACCTTTATGGATGGAATATTCGCATATCTTCCCTTCAGCCTCTTTCAGATCATGATCGTGGCCATGGAAATCGCCATCGGCCTGGCCCTCTTCGGCGGCTGCTTTACCTGGCTGGCCGCGGCGGCGAGCATCGGCATGTGCCTGGTATTCACCATGTCGGGAATGTTCGCCTGGAACCAGCTCTGGTTTGTTTTCGCGGCCATTGTAATGCTGGGCGGCGCCGGCCGCGCCTTCGGTCTGGACTACTGGGTCGTGCCCTTCTTCAAGAAGTGGTGGAATGGCACTAAGTTCGCCCGGAAGTGGCACTTCTATGCCGACGATCCCAGCAAGTAAAAGGCCTTAATCCAGGGCAAAAAGCCGGAGGTCCTTTGCGATGGTCGAAGGGAAGCTCCGGCTTTTTTACTGCCCAGGAAGGTTTTAAGAAAAATATGACGGCTATCTGGAAAAATTCCCAAAGCCTCAGCACACGATTGGAGCGCGTTGAAGCCCTGCTGGCGGAAACCCTGAGCGATCCGGGCTTCCCGCTGGCGGAAGCCACCAAGCGGCTGGTCCTCTCGGGCGGCAAGATGCTCAGACCGGCCTTTGTCATCATCGGCTCGGGATTTGGCCCAAAGGGCAAGGGCGCCTTGAGGGAAGACAGGATTCACCATATCGCCGCGGCGGTGGAATTGATCCATACCGCAAGCTTGGTTCACGACGACATTATCGATGACGCGGCCATCCGCCGCGGCATTTCCACGCTGCACACCGATTTCGGCACCACCAACGCCATCCTTGCCGGCGATTGGCTCTTTTCAAGAAGCTTCCGCCTCATGGCCGATTACGCCGACCTAAAGAGCGCCAGAGTTCTTGCCCGTTTTGTAGGCGGCATCTGCGCAGCCGAGATCAGCCAGGACATGGGCAAGTTTGGTTTTTCAACATCGAAACGAAGCTACCTGCGGACAATCGCCGGCAAGACAGCCGCCTTATTTTCTCTCTCCCTCCATGTGGGAGCCAGCGAGGCCAGAGCGGATCCCTTTGTGACCCAGGCGCTGCGCAGGGCCGGCTACGACATCGGCATGGCCTTCCAGATAATCGACGATATTCTGGATTACGAGTCAGACAACAAGACGCTCAGAAAGCCCGTCGGCAATGATATCAAGGAAGGACTCTGCACCCTCCCCCTCATCCTTGCCCTCAAGAAGGACGAATCCACCTTAAGACCATTGCTCGCCAAGCCGATGGACGATCGAAAGGTCGCCGAAATACTCAGGCTCGTAGTAGCTACCGGCGCCCTTGATGAGGCAAAAAAAATCGCCCAGCATTTTACCGCCCGAGCCAGGGTTGAGATCGGACGCCTCCCTTCCTGTCCTGCCAAGCAGGAACTCATGCAGGCCGCGGAAGCGCTGCTCCAGCGAAGGTATTAAGGGAGCCGTAAGGTGAATTCCATTATGCTGACAAGCTTCCTCCTGGGATTGGCCCTCTCCATGGACGCCCTTGCAGTTTCCATCTCGGCCTCTATCTGTACCGATTTCATACCGCGGCCGCTAGCCCTGCGGGCGGCCTTTTTCTTCGGTATCTTCCAGTTTGCCATGCCCCTGGCCGGCTGGCTTTTAGGCTCAACCTTCAGACAGTTTATCCAGGGCTACGATCACTGGATCGCCTTCGGGCTTTTAGCCTTCGTGGGCGGGAAAATGCTCTGGGAAGGCATAAGGGCCAGAATACCCGCCTACTGCCCCGACCCCGACGATGTAAAAGACCATGGCATCATGAAGATCCACAGCCTGGTCATTCTTGCCCTGGCCACCAGCATCGACGCCCTGGCAGTTGGCCTCTCCTTAAGCGTCCTAGGCTCCCCCATTCTCTGGCCCTCGGTCATAATCGGCCTCACCACCTTTGTCGTATGCCTTCTGGGAATTCACTTTGGGAAAAACCTGAAGCGTCTTTTCGGCGATTGGGCCGATATTGTTGGCGGGATCGTTCTGGTGGGCATCGGAGTCAAGATCCTCATAGAGCACCTGGTCAATCACATTTAAAGCAGGTTCATGAATCCCGGGAACCCAGTAAGCCCAGCTTAAGTAAAAAACTCCCATTGTCAAGCATGGAACGCGTCTGGGAGCGGCTTTTCCTGGGAGAGACTAATCTCCCTGCAAGATTGCGATTAGCTCGGACGCATCCCGGGCTCGCACTAATGCTTTGATAAGAGCACCCGAGTGGGCAAGCCGCGCTATCTCAGCGAGAGCTGCGATGTGCGGCCCCGCTTTATCGGCCGAGGCCGCGATAAGAAAAAAGAGTCGGGTAGGTTTACCATCCTCCGCGCCGAAATCGATGCCCTCCGGGGCTACCCCTATCGCGAGACATACGTCCTTTACAGCCTCGGTTTTACCGTGGGGGACGGCTATTCCATCCATCAGCCCCGTGCTTCCCAACGCTTCACGGTCCAACACAGCTTGATACAGTGCTTCTGGATCGCTCACCTTATCCGTGGCGGAGGCTAGCAGATCAACTAACTCCCTCAATACGCCCTGTTTATCCACTGCCTTGAGAGGGACCTTCACCATTTTTTTGTCGATCAGCTCGATGAGCGACATATTCACCACCTTTCAAGCCATGCTTGTTCTCTGGCCCGCCATAGCCCCTTTCAGGGTCTGCTTCAAGGCCGGGGTATCCGGCCAGCTTCTGTCTATAATTCGCGGTATAACTTTTCAATTCGTTCTTCGTTTCGTGCTATAAGGACTGAGCAGTCCACGGTTCGCATCGCGGATTCAAGCTCATCGAACAGGGCATCCCTTCGGCTCCTGATCCTGGGTGGAGGACCCATGACAAGAAGGTCGATGCCGAGTTCTCCCACCTTTTCCTTTACGCCCGCGGCAATTGAGCCGCTGATGTTAACGCCTTTTACAACAATATTCTTTTTACGGCCCATTTCCATTGCGTGGTTAAGATAGCGAGCGCCGTCTTCTGAGAGTTCCCTCCGGTATTCATCCCGCTCCGCCTCAAGAAAGATATGGGACTGAACGAGGTCGGAGAGCGCTCTGGTGTTGAGGATCGACAGGGCATAAAGCTCGGCGCTTGAGAAATCCGCAAGCACCACAGCTAATCGCATCGCCAGTATGGACCCTTCCGAGCCATCGAGGTACACCATTATTCGTTCAACCGGTTTAGTCATCGAACTTATGCCTCCGTTTCAGCCTTGGCCAGTCGATCCTTCACCATTTTCATAAGCACGAATATATCCCGTTCGCTTTCTTCCAGTCGGCCATTGATATGGGAAATCGTCTCATCCAACTCAGGGATAGCGATTTTTTCAAGTGCGTTGACCTTGCGAATAGTCTTGTGGGTTTCCATCGCAAGGCGAGTGATAGACACCTTGAGTTCAGCGAAGCGCCCCATAAGGCCGAGGGCTTCCCTGAATCCATTCACGGCAAGGTCGACCCGAAAATCGGCGCCCAAGGCGCTGAAATATGGGGCCCTGTCGGTAAAGGTCGTTTCTACGACGGGCAAAGAGACTCCCATTACCTTTCGCTGACCAAGCATAATCGAGGAGTCCATATTCACAGCGCCAGAAAGTGAGAGTACCTGTAATTTACCGATGGCGAGCACCGCGTCCTCCAAAGTCTCGAAGGCTTTCGCCAAGGCTTGCCTGACGCTCTTTTCGTAGGAAACCGCCTGATCCACCAAGGCCAGCAGCTCAGTGACCAGAATGCTCCTCTTTTGGTCGTGGAGATCCTTCCCAAGTTCGGCGAAGGACAATTCTTCCTTCAATTTGAGCAAATTGGACTTGGTGGGAGCCAGGTTTCTCATTCTCCGACCTCCGAGCCATACCGGGCATCCAGCTCTTCGTCAGTCACCCTGTGAAGCTCCTCAACCGGTAATCTCCTCAAGGCTTCCCATCCAAGGTCGAGAGTCTGCTCCATGGATCTGTCTTCAGCCAAAGATTGATTGACAAAGCGAGTTTCAAAAAACTCACCAAAGGCGATGTATTTTTTGTCCAGGGGACTGAGCTCCTCCTCGCCTATGACGGATGCGAGATTACGCACGTCCTTTACATAACTATACGCGGCGAAAAGCTGGCTGGCCAGATGGGGATGATCCTCTCTGGTCATGTCTTTTCCTATTCCGTCCTTCATGAGTCTCGATAATGAGGGCAGACCGGCTATAGGGGGATAAATCCCCCTTCCCGCCATGTCCCGTTCGAAGACTATCTGGCCTTCGGTTATATACCCTGTCAGGTCGGGAATGGGGTGGGAGATATCGTCGTTCGGCATCGTGAGTATAGGCAACTGGGTTATCGAGCCCGGCAGTCCTTTGATCATTCCTGAGCGCTCGTAGATTTCGGCTAGGTCGGAGTAGAGATAGCCAGGGTATCCTTTTCGCGAGGGTATCTCGCCGCGGATGGTGGAAATCTCTCGCAAGGATTCACAGTAGTTGGCCATGTCCGTGAGAATGACAAGGACATGCATTCCCTTTTCGTAGGCTAAAAACTCCGCCAGGCTGAGGGCGACCCTGGGCGTCACGATCCTCTCTATGGATGGATCGTCGGCCAGGGAAAGGAAGAGGGCTACGTTGTCCGAACTCCCGGTTTCCTCGAAGGAGTGTATGAAAAACCTGGCAACATCATGCTTGACTCCCATGGCGGCGAAAACGACGGCGAAATCGGTCTTCCCCCCTCGAATCTTGGCTTGGCGAGCGATCTGGGCGGCGAGCTCGTTATGGGGCAGGCCATTGCCGGAAAATATCGGCAGCTTTTGGCCTCTGATAAGGGTGTTCATGCCATCGATCGCCGATATTCCCGTTTGGATGAAATCCCGTGGATACTCCCGGGCGGTGGGATTTATAGGCCTGCCATTGACATCGGCCTCCCGCTCTGCCTTGGGAGGCGGCCCCCCATCGATAGGCCGCCCGAGACCGTCAAATACCCGGCCGAGCATGGCTGTCGATACACCCATGGACAAAGGCTTGCCTGTAAAACGTACCGCGGTACCCGGCATGGTCATGTTTTGCGTACCCTCGAATATCTGGGCCACAACCACATCATCCGAGCTGTCCATCACCATACCCAGCCGCAGATTGCCGCTGGAATCGACACACTCCACAAGCTCGCGATACCCTACAGGATGAGTTTTTTTAACGAATATCAGAGGACCTTCGATACGAGATAATCCCCTATATTCGCGGGCTGCCATCAATATGCGTTCGGTATCCTGTCCAAGTTTCAGCTCAGGCATAAGCCGACTCCAACCTGTCCACGGCGCGGTCTAATGCCGCAGCCAATTTTGAGAAGGCTTCTTCGTCATCGTCTTTGATGGTGAATTTCATTTTGATTATATCCTGAAGCACGGCGATCTTCTTAAGCTCTCCTAATGAAACACCCCCCTTGATGGCGGCAGCGCCCCGATGCCAATAGGCAAGTATCAGGGACAACATTCTATATTGCTTGAGCGGCGAGGAGAAACGATCCACATCATCGAAGGCGTTTTGCTGGAGAAAGGCATTCTTGAACAGTGAACAGACCTCTATTACGAAGCGCTGACTGTCCGGCAGCGCATCAGGACCTACTAGCTTTACGACTTGGAGCAGCCGCGTTTCCCTTCTGAGCAATTCGACAATCTCCTTGCGATCCTTAGCCCAGCCCTCCCCAACCAAGTCGGCCCACCAGGGGCTCACATCTTCCAAATATTCGCTGTAGCTGTCCAGCCACGATATGGCCGGATAGTGCCGGGCGTTGGCGAGATTGCGGTCCAAGCCCCAAAAACAGCGGACGAATCGTTTTGTATGTTGGGTTACAGGTTCAGAAAAGTCTCCTCCAGGAGGGCTCACCGCCCCAATGATCGACACCGAACCCTCGTAGCCGGACAGCGTATCCATGTACCCCGCCCGTTCGTAGAATTCGGCGATCCGCGTGGGCAGGTAAGCGGGGAAGCCCTCCTCGGCGGGCATTTCCTCCATTCGTCCCGAAAGCTCCCTCAAGGCTTCAGCCCAGCGGGAGGTGGAATCGGCCATCACTGCAACATGGTAGCCTTGATCCCTGAAATATTCAGCGATAGTCACTCCAGTGTAGACACTCGCCTCTCGGGCCGAAACCGGCATGTTGGATGTGTTGGCGATGAGAACAGTACGCTCCATGAGACTCTTGCCGGTCCGTGGGTCCACCAGGTGGGGAAATTCGGTGAGGACGTCGGTCATTTCGTTGCCCCGCTCACCGCAGCCGATATAAACGATTATATCGGCATCGCACCACTTGGCTATGGCATGCTGGGTCATGGTTTTGCCGGTGCCGAAACCTCCAGGAATAGCCACCGTACCGCCCTTGGCCAGAGGAAATAACGTGTCGATAACCCGCTGTCCTGTCACCAAGGGAATCGAAGGCGGGCGCCTGCCCCGCGTCGGCCTGGGAACCCTGATAGGCCAACGCTGCATCATGGAGAGTTCACGCCGCTCCTTGCCCGTATCGATCACGGCCACGACTTCGTCGACCCCGTATTCACCCTCAGGCATGACGGAAATCAATGTTCCGGAGACATCGGGGGGAACGCAGATTCTGTGCTCGATCCTGGATGTTTCTTGTACCGTTCCCAGCACTGCACCCGCGGTTAGCATGCTTCCCTTTACGGCTTTAGGGACGAAGCTCCAGCGCCGGGATCTGTCCAGCGCCTGGGCTGATACCCCCCTTCCTATGAAGATGCCGGTGCGTTTTAATAGTTCATCCAGCGGCCTCTGTATGCCGTCGTAAATGGAA
>JAVEYV010000091.1:0-8039 GCA_034003305.1 Spirochaetia bacterium
CTCCCCAACCCATGGTCGCCATTATCGGAGGCGCCAAGAACTCCACCCAGATCGCGGTGCTCCAGAGCCTCATCCGGAATGCCGATGCCATCGTGATAGGCGGGGGCATGGCCTATACCTTTCTCAAGGCTAAGGGAGTCCAGGTGGGATTGAGCCTGGTGGAGCCGGACTTCGTGGATATGGCCAAAGAGCTCCTGACCCAGGCCGAAAAGGCCAAGGTACAGTTGCTCCTACCCCTGGACCATACTTGCGCCTCTTCCTTTTCGCCGGAAGCCAAGCCGGTGAATGTGGCCGGCCAGGATATTCCGGCCGATCTCATGGGTATGGATGTGGGACCCAAGAGCCTGGAATCCTATAAGACTGTGCTGGCTTCGGCCAGGAGCGTGTTGTGGAACGGCCCCATGGGGGTTTTCGAATTCGATACCTTTGCCAAGGGCACGCAGGAAGTGGCGAAGGCGGTGGCCGAGGCTACCGAAAGAGGAGCCCTGACTGTAGTGGGCGGCGGCGACTCGGTGGCGGCGGTGAACAAGTACGGTCTTGCCGACAAGATGAGTCACGTGTCCACCGGCGGCGGCGCCAGCCTCGAATATCTTGAGGGCAAGGTCCTGCCCGGAATCGCCTGCCTGGAGGAGAAATAAATGCGTTCATATTTTATCGCCGGCAACTGGAAAATGCACAAGACCGCGGCAGAATCGGTAGCCCTGGCTTCCGAGCTCAAGGCCAGGCTTTCGGGCTGCAAGGATAAGCTCATGGTAGCCCCGGCCTTCACGGCCCTTTCGGAAGTGTCCAAGGTCGTGGCTGGAAGCAACATTCTCCTGGGAGCCCAGAACATGGGACCCGAGGAGCAGGGCGCCCACACCGGCGAGGTGTCGGTCCTGATGCTCAAGGATTTGGGCGTCCAGGTGGTCATTTTGGGCCATTCCGAACGAAGGCACAGCTATCTGGAAAGCGATGCCCTGATCAACAAGAAGGTTAAGCTGGCCATAGCCCATGGTCTGGAAGTCATTCTCTGCGTGGGCGAAACCCTGGAAGAAAGGGAATCGGGCAGGCTGGAAAAGGTGCTGGAGACCCAGCTCAAGGAAGGTCTGGCCGGCATTGGCGCCCAGGACATGGGGAAGGTGACTGTCGCCTACGAACCGGTATGGGCTATCGGCACCGGAAGGACTGCCAGTCCCGAGGATGCCGACGCAGTGCACGCCTATTGCCGGAAGATTCTCGCCGCCCTCTATGGGGAGGCGGTTGCCAAGGCTACCCTCATACAGTACGGCGGTTCGGTCAAAGCCGACAATGTCGCAGCCCTCATGGCCAAGCCCAATATCGACGGAGCCCTGGTGGGAGGCGCCAGCCTCAAGGCTGACAGCTTCGTTCCCATTGCCTCCTTCAGATAGGCTGGACATTTCTTCGTTAAGCCCTTGATGCTAAAGCTTATTTCCATATAAGATACTTCACCGCTTCCGCCTTGAGCGGAGGCGGACGATATTTTTGCATATTCGGGAGTCCTTACCATGGGTTTCTTTGCAGTCCTGCTCCTCATCCTCTTTGTTATCGTCTGTCTTTTGCTGATATTCCTTGTCATCGTGCAGGATGAGGATTCCGATTCTATCGGCGGCATATTCTCCGGCGGTTCCTCCAGCGCCTTCGGATCCAGAGCCTCAAATATCGTCACTAAAATAACCTATGTACTGGGCGCTCTATTTTTTATAACCGCCTTTACGATGGCGATTATCAACAAGTCCTCCACGGGCAACATCGAAGCCCTTGCTACCCAGCAGACCCAGGAGAACGGCAGCGCCGAGTGGTGGAAGGGCGAAGCTGCCCCGGAGGGCAGCACCCTCGAGCAGCAGGCTCCTGCCGAATCGACAACCCAAACGTCGAATTGACGCTGGAAGCGGCCTAAGCCCTTCTTTAGCATGTACTGATGCGCATTGCGGTAATCGCGCTGAGCGAGAAAAAAAGCGAACACCTGAACCGGATCATCCAGGCTGCGGCCGGAGAATTCCGGATTATGGGGCATAGCTGCGAGGTTATGGCAAAGCCGAGTACAGGGCTTTCAGGCTATGATTTTCTCGTCTTTTGCAGCGACTGCGCAAGTATGGCTGGACTCAAGAACAACAGACTTGGCCATTCCCTATCCAACGCAGGATCCCTTGTAGGCAAACGATCCATGGCCCTCATGCGAACGGGGGGCTTTTTCCCCGGCAAAAAATTAGGCCGCTTTATGAGCCTCCTGGAAAAGGAAGGCTTGGTGCTTACCATGGCCGAATTGGTCTCAAATGAGGCGCAGGCGGCCTCTCTGGCTCGCGGCGCCCCGCTGGTACGAGGCTGAAGGGACATGGAAAACTATTACGATGTCCTGGGCGTTTCGCCCGATTCTAACCAGAGCACAATTAAAAGCGCGTTTAGAAAAAAGGCAAAAAAATTTCATCCGGATATGGAAAGAGCAGGGCGCGATAAGGCTGTACCGGCGGACTCGGGCTCCTACGGGCGAACAAAACAGGGCTCGGCTCCCGTCGCCTCCATGCGGGAATCGGCGATGCGCCTTATCCTGGAAGCCTACAGAATTCTTTCTGATGCGGAAAAGCGAAGGGCTTACGATCGAAGCCTGCGGCGTCAACAGCTCGAACAGGGCGGATTCGACTATAGAATCTTCCTCAAATCCAGGAGCTTCGATCCCGAAAGCCAGGCAAAGCTGATAATTTTCGATCTTCTGCACGATCTCGAGGATGAGGCCATCGCGGTCTATGAAAGATCAAAGTCATTCGGAGATTTTCGGCTGGAGCGATGGATAGAGCGGGGCGAGGCGATGGACGCCGAGTACTGTCTGGCCGAGGAGTATGAAAAGAGAGGCCGCCTGCTTAAAGCCTACGGTATCTATAAGCGCTTGATTGCGATGGAGCAGGAAAAAGCCTGGTTCAGATACTATTTTGACGTGGTGTCCTTAAAATTCAGGACCCTTCTGCTTCAAAAAATGCCGGGCCGCATAGACGAGGATGACTATCTGGACAGGCTTGAAGAAGCGATCGAGCTGGATATCGGCCTACGGGATTCTGCCCAGTTTTTACGTAAAAAGGCAGAGGTCCACCTGCGAAGAAAGGAATGGGAGCAGGCTAAGGATGCCTCGGATCGCGCAGCAGCCCTCGTCCCCAAGCTTCCCGGCCTGGCTGCGGTGAGAAAGCGGCTCCTCGAAGCCGGGTATTGAGATTTCTTAAGATACTTGAGGCTTTTTCACTTGTTGTTATGTATATAATTCGGTTGCCGTGGTATCATAAGCGGCAAACCAACTGCGAAAGAGAGCAAAACACAATGATCAAACGCTTCCTGCCTGGCATACTTCTCTTTGGGCTTCTTCAGATTCTGGGCGCTCAGACGACCATCGACAAGACTGTCGCAACGATCAAACTCGTCAAAACCGAGGCGATCTCCCAACGTCAGCTGAAAAGCGATGTGGAAAACCTCCAAAAAGCGGCGGGAACAGCTTTTACTCCCGAGATGGTCAAACAGGTCCTGGATGCGAGAATCAACAGCCTTCTTTTCGTCCAATACTGCGAACGGGAAAAAATCAATGTGCCCGATTCGGAGGTAAGCAAAGCCGTCGCACAGATGAAGGCTTCCCTCGGTCCCGGGGCCACCGATGCCGATCTGGAAAAGCAGCTCAAGGCCACCGGCGTCTTTGTGGAGCCCAAGGTCTACGTCAAGCAGCGGATGCTTTTCGAAACCTACGTGCAGGTTAAGCATGCCAATGAACTAAAAGCTGTCCTGCAACAGCCTTCGGCTGATGAGATCCTGAAAGCCTACGATCTGTCCAAAGCATCACTTGTCAGACCCGATACCATGAGGGTAAGCGTGCTCTATGTGGATACCAGGGGGAAAAGCGAAGCAGAGATCAAAAAGGGCAGGGAAAGCCTTCAGTCGATCACGAGCACCCTGAAGATAAACCCCTCCAAATTCGATGAATACATGCTCAGAGCGAGCGACGAGGCTGGATATAAATCGATTCCATCTCTATACGTCGAAAAGACCACTCAAAACAAGAACCTGTTCGGAACCGAGTTTTTTGACAGCGTGTTCAAACTCAAGGCTGGAGACATTTCGTCGGTTATAGAATCGCCTACCGGGTACCGCATTGTGCGGGCCAACGAATTTCTTCCGCAAAAACAGCTCGGCCTGGCGGACACCGTACCGGGAAACCCGAATATGACGATTCAGCAATTCCTCGCCGTCCAGGTGGCGCAGGATAAAGAAAGTTCGTTTCTGGATACTTTAGAAAAAGAGCTTATTGCCAAACTAAGGACTGAGGCGAACATTAAGATATTCGAAGAAAATCTTACATGGTAATGAGATACAAATAATGTCAGCACGAAGAAAAGCGAGAATCCTGGCCTTTCAGGCCCTCTATGCCTGGGAAGCCTCAAAATCCTCTCTGGAGGAGCTTCTCAGCCTGTCATGGCTGGATGCGGGCAAACTGGACCAGATGGATGAGGAGACGCTTGCCTTCACCAGGCTGATGATTGCCCAGGCGGTGGAGAACAGTTCCGAGCTGGATCGCAGAATTTCCCTTCATCTCGCGCACTGGCCTTTCGAAAGACTCAAGAAAGTGGATCTGGCCATCCTGAGGATGGGCGCTGTATGTCTGCTCTTCCAGCCTGAGATTTCGCCGAAGATAAGCATCGATGAGGCCATCGAGATTGCCAAGGAATACGGTTCCGAGGAGTCCTATAAGTTTATTAACGGTGTGCTGGACGGCATTCGGAGAGATTTGGAGACTGAAAATAAAGAAACCCCTGCCGGCGCGGCCGTTCGGGATGGAAAGCATGATCAGAAGAAAGAATAACGAGCAAATCGACGGGATTCGAAAATCCTGTACGCTGCTCTCCCGTTTATTGGCGGAAATCAAGCCCCGGGTTCAGCCGGGAACGAGCCTTCTAGAACTGGACAACTTTGCCAGGGAATTTATTCTCAGCAATAAAGGCATACCGGCTTTTCTCGGATACGAGGGATATCCTGCCACCCTCTGCCTCTCGGTCAACGAGGTGGTAATTCACGGCATTCCCGATGCGCGCCGTCTTATGGAGGGCGACATCGTAGGCATCGATTGCGGCATAGACCTGGGCGGCTTTTTTTCAGATGCTGCCGTTACCTGGGGAGTCGGCGCGGTGAGTCCTGAAGCCGAGGTTCTGATGCGCACTACCCGGGAATGCCTTGAGAAGGCGATTGAAGCCGTCGAGCCCGGGGCGAGAATACACGATATTTCCAGGGCGGTCTTCAGGCAGGCAACAGGAGCGGGATTCGGCGTTGTGCGGCAATACTGCGGCCACGGGGTGGGCTTGGAAATGCACGAAGATCCCCAGATTCCCAATTATGTCTCCCCAGGTCCCAATCCTCGCCTGCTTCCGGGCATGGTACTGGCGATCGAGCCTATGATCAACGCGGGAAATGGCGACGTGCGGCTGTTGGATGACGACTGGACCGTCGTCACCCTGGACGGATCCTTATCCGCCCACTACGAGCACACGGTCCTCGTCACAGAAACAGGCCGCGAGGTGCTCACTTCCTGGCATTTCTAGGCTTATAGCCCGGCTTCTCCTCATTCTCTGCCTTTCTATAGTTTTCTCTGGTAACGAAAATCGTTATTTTTAATTTTAAGAAGTAGGCCGCTGCAAGTCGGGCGACTGTATAGCGGCTTTTTGAAAGCAGCTCGGAATAGCAAAGGAGAATACTATGGCATCGGGTAAAAATCTCTACTCCAAAAAATTCTTTGTCGCGAATTTAATAATATTGGGCGTCATTATCGGCTTTGCCTTCGCCTTTATCGGCGGTCGGGCCTTCATGGGACCAGGCGCGCCAGCGCTTCCAGTTGTGGAGGCCGAGAGCCCCAAGGTGCAGGTGAGCCCCGAGATCGGAGCGGCACTGTCCCAAGCCGAAGCCCTGCAGACGGCTTTCCGCTATGTAGCAGATAAGGTCCTGCCCTCTGTGGTTGAGCTTCAGGTGGTGGATAAGGCTGTCGAAACACCACGCGCTCAGCCCAGCATACCCTGGGAATTTTTCTTCGGTCCGCGAAACAATCAGAACGAGGAAGAGACGCCTCAGTATAGACAGGAAGGCCTCGGCTCGGGCATTATCGTGCGCCGCACCGGCAAGACAGTTTATGTTTTGACCAATAATCATGTGGCAGGTAACGCCGAAGAGATTACGGTGATAATGAATGACGGCAGGGAGTATCCAGGAAGCCTGGTAGGCGGGGATGATCGCAAAGACATAGCCTTGGTCAAGTTTGAGACCAGCGATGAGAATATCATTGTCGCCAGCTTGGGAGACTCCTCCAAGGTGAGGGTGGGGGACTGGGCAATAGCGCTGGGCAGCCCCTTTGGACTAATTTCCTCGGTAACCGCGGGCATTGTCAGCGCCATCGGCAGAGACGGCGGCCCGGGTGGCAATATCAGCGACTTTATCCAGACCGACGCTTCCATAAACAAGGGCAACTCCGGCGGAGCGCTGGTCAATATAAGAGGCGAGGTGATCGGCATAAACACCTGGATCGCATCGACAACGGGCGTTTCGGCGGGTTTAGGCTTCGCGATACCCATCAATAACGTAAAAGCGGCAATCGACGACTTTATCGAGCATAAGACTGTGCGGTACGGATGGCTTGGCGTGAGTCTATTGGATATGAGCCGGGACAAGGCGACCATGAACGAGCTTGGACTTGCCGGGAAAAAGGGAGCCTTCGTATCAAGCGTGTTTAAAAACGGGCCAGCGGATAAGGCAGGCATCCTGGCAGGCGACTATATAACGGCTATCGGTGGATCTGAGATCAAGAGCCAGGATGACCTGGTGCGAAGAGTGGGGGATATCCCCGCCGGGAGCAGCACTGCCATAAGCCTCATCCGCGCCGGCGAACAATTGAACCTGACGGTAAAGATAGACCTCAGGGACACAAGCGTGGCCAGCAATAACAGAGACCTCTTCCCCGGGCTTTCCGTCATATCGTTGGAGTCCGAGTCGATCGATAAAAGCAAGGTGCCCGAGAACGCCAAGGGCGGCCTCTTTGTCACCGATGTGGCGGCCCGCAGCCCCGCCTCGGTCATGGGCCTGAGAGCCGGCGATATTATCATCAAAGTAAACGATGAAAGCCTCAAGGGAATCATCTGGTTCTATAAGACAATCAACGACCCGAAGAATAAAAAGCTCAGCTTTACCGTGGTGAGGGACGAGCAGATTATCGACACACTTGCATATAATAAAAACTGACGGTATAGTCGATTCTTCAAACCCGGCAGCCGCCTCCCCCGAAGAGGGGGAGGCGGCTGCCCTTCGGGCTTTTTCCCCTGCTCGCATCCCCGATCCGGGCTCGGAGCCTAAAGCCTGAATGGGATCCTTTTCTCGAGAGGTTCCGATGCACAAGGAATTCATACCCTATGACACGATCCGCAACAACGCCATAAAGCTCGCCTACAAGATTTACAGAGACGGCTTCGTC
This sequence comes from Spirochaetia bacterium, assembly GCA_034003305.1. Taxonomy (GTDB): domain Bacteria; phylum Spirochaetota; class Spirochaetia; order Treponematales; family Rectinemataceae; genus UBA2256. Next base: position 7,478 of record JAVEYV010000091.1, read on the forward strand.
CCTGACGTTATCTATGTGTCCCTCCGAGGCGGAGCCTATATGGGTAATGTCATGAGCGAGTATTTTAAGTTTATCCGCGGCGAGGAACGCCCCGTTTTCTACGCCGCAGTGGTTGCCAGGTCCTATGTCGGCGTCAGCAGTCAGGAAGCGATCAAGATAGACGGGTGGACATACAACCCCGATTTTTTGCGGGGAGGAGACAGGGTGCTTCTGGTGGATGATGTCTACGATTCCGGCAGGACAATCAACCACCTGGCGAGGGTGTTCATGGAACGGGGCCTTGTCAGGGAACAGGTCAAGATTGCCGTGCACGACTACAAGGTCCGGGAATACCTTCCCGATACCCAACCCTTCAAACCCGACTATTGGTGCAGAAAGATAGAAATGTTTAAACCGGAGGACGAAACCTGGATTCACTACATGAGTCACGAATTGGTTGGTCTGACTCCCGAGGAAGCAGAACGCCACTACATATCCGTCGATCCGGAACTGGCCGAACCCATGCGGCTGGTTACTGGCGCTCCTCGGTCTAAATAACGGTTCCGGCCGGAACCGCCATGTT
>JAVEYV010000092.1:0-7947 GCA_034003305.1 Spirochaetia bacterium
AGCAGATCTGGTAGCAGCGCTTCTTGCCTATGTGCTTGGACACCAGTACGGAAATGGGAATGCAGGCCATGGCGGTCATGAGAAGCAGAATCATCGCCAGGGTGGTGAGGGCCTCGTTTCTGTAGATGTACTTGAAGTAGTAGACCAGGATGCCCTGGACAAAGTTGAGGGCGGTCAGGTTGAGAGCGTAGGTAGCCAAGACAATCACGTAGGGCTTGTTGCGGAACACCGCCAGAAAGGTGGGAAAAAACTTTTCGCTAGGCCTGGGTTCGTGACTGTGATCGGGCTCCTTGACCGAAAAAAACGTAACCAGGGTGCTGACGGCCATGAGAAAGCCCAAGACTGCTCCCATAAAGGAAAAACCCGCCGATCTGTCCTCGCCGAAGATACCCACCAGGGGCAGGACAGCCCCGGCGCCCAGGATCGTGCCTATCACCGCAAAACCGAAACGATAACCGTTGAGGGATGAACGTTCGTGGTAATCACTGGTGAGCTCCGGGGTAAGGGAGGAATAGGGAATATTCACCACCGTATAGGCGGTGTTGAGCATACAGAGGGCCACAGCGGCCCAGACACCCAGCCAGAGCTTGTTCTCTATCCCCGGATTGCTGAAGAAAAACCACATGGTAAGGGCCAGTGGGATAGCGCCGAAGAGCAGGTACGGTCTGCGCCGCCCCCAGCGGCTTCTGGTCCGGTCCGAGACAAAGCCCATCATGGGATCGGTCACAGCATCCCAGAGTTTGCCCACCATAACCGCAGCCCCCGCCGCGGCGGCGCCAAGCCCCACGGTATCGGTGAGATAGTTGAGGGTCCAAAAACCCATGGCCGTGAAAAAAAGGTTGCCGCCCAGATCAGCCGCGCCAAAGCCGAGTTTGGTCGCCGTGCTCAAGGTTCCGCTCTTCACATTTGCCCTCATGAGGTACGCTCCGTGTGAGTCGAATACCTCACTATATCCAGCTGAATCGGAAGGAGCAACCTGTCCTCGGGTTTCCCCGTTTGTTATTGGCGAAATATGATCAGAAGTCCTCATCGTCCAGATCCAGTAGCATTATTCGCATAAGGCCTCCTGGCGAGTTGTAGGCGAAGCTTTCCCCCTTCTCCCTGCCGATCAACGACATCCCCAGGGGTGTCAACAGTGAGATATAGCCCTGTGAACCGTTAGCTTCGTTAGGGAAAACCAGTTTGTATTCGTAGACCTCGCCGCTGTCCAGGTTCTTTATAGTGACAAGGGAATTCGGCCACACCCTGGGAAGTTTGGACCCACCTCGCTTCTGAGCCTCCAGAAAAGAGACTCTGCTGGCCAACGCCGCGGCCCTATCGATTTTTCTGTTCGCGCGAAGCAGGCTTACAAGTGCTTTTAATCGCTTCAATCCGTCTTCGAGCATTGCTACCCCGCTCATAGGTTTCCTCCTAAGAAATGTGTGGCTTTGTGTATGAGTGGATAATAAGAATTTTATAGTCCCGGGGCTAGCCTCAGTTATCTTGTATGTTTCCTGTATATATCTCTACAAGGTAGTTCAATCCGCCATGGATAAGTGACTCGCCAGGTTGACCGACTTGTCCACCAGCCGGAGCTTGCGGCGGATATTGTGGCGATGCCGCTCAACTGTCGCTTCGGCAATGCCTAGAAGCTCGGCGATTTCCTTGCTTGTCCTTCCGTTGCGAACCTGCACCGCGATCTCTCTCTCCCTTGGGCTCAGGGAAGAAGCCGATTCTGGCCCCTTTCCTATCACCGTCATCTGTTGGCGAATCTCGGATACGAGCAAGGCGAGGTAAGAATCTCTCCTGGCCTGACTGAGGCTGTTGTCCGCTGCCCGCTCTGCCAAAGGAAGCACATCCACCGCAAGGCGGTCGCGATAAGTGTTGGAAATCTGGATCCGTTCGTTCTCGATAGTCGAGAGAACCTCCCGCAATGCTGTGTTTTTAGCCTCAAGCCTTTCGCCGGCAGATTTGAGTCGCTCTATGAGGTTGGCTGTGCGAAGCATTGAAGCCAACACCACAAGCACCGAGTCCAAAAGCGATTTTTCTTGGGGTATGAATCGAAGTGAGGAATCGCTGTACGATAATTCGATACGTCCTTTCCATCCGTCGGCTCTCTCTTTGTCCATCGAAGCGAAGAGCAGGGAAAAACCTTCCCCTCTTGTGTCCCCCAAGCCTTCCCTCGAGCCATTCAGGTTATCACCCACATGGACATCCAAACCTTCGTACCCGTAGCCTTCCGCGACCCGTCCTCCGGTGAGCTCGTTAAAAAAATCTATTCGGCAACGCACTCGCGAAGGAAAGCTCATGGCCTCGCAGAGCGCCCTCGCCACCCCGTGGGCAGCCGCTCCGGGGTCGGGCGCCGAGGCGGCCAGAAGGCAGATGGAGTAGATGCAGGCAAGCTCTTTCTCACGTTCACGTAAAAAAACCTCGGTATTCATATGAGGCTAGTATACGCCACAAGTGCGGTTAATTGTAAAAATGGATAAAAATAAGAATATTAACGCAAACATTTGTAGTATTCGCTATCCTGAACTACAATTCCCTCAGGAGGATGCCATGAAACGATCTCTTTACATCGCCTTCATCGTGCTGATTCTCTTCTCCCTCGGCGGCTGCGCGTCCATGCTCAAGTCCATGGGTGGGGTGTCCAAGGCGGAACTGGTGGCCCTTGAGGCATCGATGGACGAGCGGCTCACCAAGATAAGTTCGGCCTGGGAAGGCACCGAAACCGCGATCAAAGAGGTTGAGGCGATGAAAAGCACCGTCGCGACCCTGCAGACCGACGTCGATGCAATAAAGGCTACGGCAAAGGATCTTGAAGATGCCCGGTCGACGATTCAATCCCTGGTGGTGAAGGTAGACACCCTTTCCAACGATACCTTAATGAAACTGGCCAAGCTCATAGAAGAAGCCTTGGCTGCGGAGAAGTCGACTGCGCCTCCATCTCCATAGAGGACGAATTTACCCAAGGGCCAGGGCGAAAAGAGGAATTGTAAAGGCCGATAGCACCGTTGTAACAAAGACCAGGCGCGAAGCCAACCCGACGTCGGCTTCATAGCGCTCGGCGAACATCACACTCTGGGCTGCCACAGGCATGGCGGTGAGGAATACCGCCACCTTGGCCGGCAGGTCGCTTATGCCGAAGATTTTTATTATCCCCAGCGAAATAAGGGGCATAAGCACGATTCGCACCGCGGTCCCCAGCCAGAGCTCCCAGCCCTTGGCCAGCCCCTTGAGGGGGACCTCAGCCAGGCTGGCCCCCACTACCACCATGGAGAGCGGGGTGGTCAGATCCGACATAAAGCCGATGGCATCGGACATAAAGACCGGAAGATCGAAGGGAAGAAACCAGAGTACGGCGCCTATTATCACCGAAATTATTCCCGGATTTATCAAGGCCTTGGCCAGCTTGCCCCAGGCCTTGCCGCCGGAGAACAAGGCTACCCCGTAGGTCCAGATAAAGGTCTGAAAAACCACGACAAAGATGGATGCGTACATGACGCCGATCTTGCCGTAGATGCTGGCCACCACGGGAAAGCCCATGAATCCGCAGTTGGAAAAGACCGTTCCATAGGAGATGACCTTGCGCTCCGCGTCGGGCAGCTTTCTGTAGGCCAGCGTGGAAAAGATGATGGCAATGCCGTGGAGCAGAATCGCCCAGAGCCCTGTTTTCAAGAGGTCCGGCAGGGCGGTTTTGGGGATGCTCCTGTCAAAGCCCGATATGACGGTAAAAGGTATGGCGACATTGAGAATAAAGCCCGACATGCCCCGGACCAGGTCCTTGTTGAGAACCTTTGTTTTTCTTGCGATGTACCCAATGACGATGAGGAGAAAAATCGCCATCACCCGGGATATGAGGGGGAGAGAATTCATCGGACCGTATTTGCCAGCCGCCCGATACCCTCGATCTCGACAGCGATTTCATCCCCCGAATTCATCGGACCGACGCCCGAAGGAGTGCCGGTCATAATCACGTCTCCCGGTTCCAGGGTCATCACGGAAGACAGGAATTCCACCAGTTCCGGCACCCCGAAGATGAGGTTGGCGGTGCTGGAGGACTGCTTTTTTTCTCCGTTGAGGTAGGCGGCCACGGCGAGATTGGAGGGATCAAGCTCGGTTTCGATCCAGGGTCCCAGGGGCATGAAGCTGTCGAAGGACTTGGCGACCGTCCACTGCCCGTCCTTGGGCTGGAGATCCCTGGCGGTCACATCGTTGCCGCAGGTGTAGCCCAGAATATTGTCAAATGCCTTCGCCGCCGGTACATGCCTGGCTTTTTTGCCGATGACGACGACCAGTTCGGCCTCGAAGTCCACTCTTCGGGAGACGGCGGGCCGGATGATCTCAGCCCCGGGAGCCAACAGGGCGCTGGGAGGCTTAATGAACACCACCGGGCTTGTGGGAATGGGCAGGTCGAACTCCTTGGCATGGTCCCTGTAGTTCAAGCCTATGCAGAGAGCCTTGCTGGGAAGAACAGGGGCTAAGAGCCGGGCCTTCGAAAGCTCCAGCCTTGCTTCGCCTTCTTTTAGACTCGTGAAGGGGCTCCCTTCCAGAAGCTGGATCTCGCTTCCCTCCACACGGCCGTAGCGCTCATTTCCTTTATGAATCAAACGAACCAGTTTCATGCTTTTCTCCTCGCAATGCTGTATTTCTCGTAAAGTCCTACGCCTTAAGCCGGCACGTGCCTAGGCTCTCGAAAAGGCCAAAGCCACCGCCGCGGCGAGGCGGGCGTTGTTCTTGACCAGGGCTATGTTGGATTCCAGACTGTCCCCGTCGCTGATCTCCACGATCTTCTCCAACAGGAAGGGAGTCAGGCGCTTTCCGCCTATCCCCCGGGACTGGGCTTCCGCAATCGCCTGCTGAATCACCGGCTCGATGATCTCTGGCTTCATTTCGTACGCTTCGGGAATGGGGTTCGCTATGACCACCCCGCCCTCCAGGCCCGCACCCCACTTGGCGTGGAGCAAGGCCGCTGCCTCTTCGGGACTTTCCACCGACTCTTCCAGCTCGATGCCGGAACGGCTGGTGTAAAAGGCGGGCAACTCCCTGGTTTTATACCCTATCACGGGCACGCCCTTTGTCTCCAGGTACTCCAGGGTCTTGGGAAGATCGAGAATCGACTTGGCGCCGGCGCAGACCACGCAGACACTGGTTTTGGACAGTTCTTCCAGGTCGGCCGAGACATCCCAGCTGGATTCGGCGCCGCGGTGCACCCCCCCCATGCCGCCTGTGGCAAAGATGCGAATGCCTGCCATGGCGGCAACGATCATCGTACCCGCAACGGTGGTCGCCCCGGTTCCCCCGGCGGCCAGGAGCCTGGGAAAATCCCTGCGCGAAGCCTTGGTTACTGCTGTGCCCGCCTTGGCCAGGGCCTCCAACTGGGCCCTCGAGAGGCCTGCGCAGAGCCGGCCTTCCATAAGAGCCACCGTTGCGGGGACCGCCCCGCAGTCCCGTATCAGTTCCTCAACCGCCAATGCTGTTTCGAAATTCTTAGGCCAGGGCATGCCGTGGCTGATGATCGTCGACTCCAGGGCGACCACCGGCCTGCCCTCGCTGAGCGCGGAGTTTACTTCTTCGGCAATCGACAGATACCTGTTCATCGTACCAGCTCCTTTTCCGCGATCAGCGCGGCCAGGCTTCGCAGTTTTTTTTCATCCAGGTCTTCTGGCACAGGCTGGGCCGAAGCCGACGCCAGGAGCGCCGCGGACAAGGCGTAATATACTTTTTCTCTGGGCTTACAGCCCTCGATGCTGGCCCAGACAAGGCCCGCTAGGGCACAGTCCCCAGCCCCCGATCTGTTGCGGACCGAAGGCCGCAATTCCTCGGGCGGAAGAGGGATGCGTCCCGCTTCACCGTTCGCGCTATAGTACATGCCCTTGGAGCCGAGGGATATGTAGAGTTCTACGGGCAGGCTGTCCCGGCGTTCGATGAGAGCCCTGATCAAAGCCGGATTCTCATCTGAATTCTCCGGCGCCGGACCGCCTGAAGCCATGATCATAGCTTCCCGCATGTTGGGTTTGATGCAGTCGAACTCGCCGAAAAGCCCCGAAGCCTTGACAGCCTTAGCTTCTGAAACCGTGTCCAGGAAGAGCAGAGGCCTTCCGGCGCTTTGGATCACGCCGCTCCGTCGTCCATAGCGGCGGCACAGCCAGACAAGACTATCCCTGGGTATATTCGTGTCGGCGACAATGCAGGCCGCTTTGTCCAAGTCCTTTACCAAGGCATCCAAATGACGTGGGAGAAGGACATCCAGGGCCTCCATGTCAGCCACGGCTCCCACCAGGGAGCCGTCGGCATCCAGGGCGCAGAGGTAGCGCGCGCTCGGGCCCTCCCTGTGAAGGCTCCAGCCTGTATCGATGCCCTTTGCCCTGCAGTCCGCCTCCATCCGCTCTCCGTCGGGATCTCCTCCAAATACGGTGATAAGGCTCAGCTCCAGGCCGAGGCGGACACAGGCCTCGGCCACATTTCTGCCAACCCCGCCAAAGGCTGTGCCGATCCTACCCGGATTGGAGTCGCCCAAGCGAAAAACACTGGAGGCCTGGCCTTGAATATCGATGTTGGCGCCGCCTATCACAACAATCTGGGCGGCTGTTTTTCTTGCTTTTCCCATAGCTTTAGAAGCTAATACTATACATTGATCTCCGAAATTGTATATGCCTAAAAGCCTATGGACGACCCGTGCTTGGATCAGAATCTGCGCAGAAGGACATCAGGTGTTGCGGTATCGAAGCCTCTCAGGGTACAGTAATCCAAGCCTCAGCATCGCAAGGAGTTCTCAAGTGGATCAGATTTTCGAGCGTCTCGAACGCCTGGTTAAGGCCTGGGTCAACTCCGGATCATCGGCTCAGGCGCCGCGGTACCGCGATTCTTCGTTTAAACGTTACGGCGACCCGGATCTGGACGCCGCCATGGCCGAGCTGGACGATTATCTGGACACGAGCAAGACCGAAACCGAGCGTCGGGAGGCGGAAGCGCAAAGAGCCCAGGCCCAGCGGGAGCGAAAGGCCAGGGAAGAGCAGAGCCGCCGATACGGAACTCAGACCGGCGGCGAGCAGACCGCCGCGGTAATCGAGCAGGCCTACCGCTATCTTGGGCTAAAGCCCTATACTCCCTTTGCCGAGGTCAAAGCAGCCTATAAAAAGCTGCTCTTCACCTACCATCCGGACCGCAATTCCTCCTCCCCCGAGGCTTCTAAAAAGGCTACCGAGACCAGCACGCGGATCAACGCGGCGTTTCAGATAATCGAAGCCTATGAAGAATCCAGGAAGGGACGCTGATGGAAGAGCAAAAAGCGCCCGCCCTTTATCTTTTGGATGTCTACGCCATCATCTATCGTTCGTATTTTGCCTTTTTATCCAGACCCTTGCGAAATCCCGATGGTAAGAATATCTCAGCCGCCTTCGGATTTTTCCGCTTTCTTTTCTCCCTTTTCGACCAGCGAAAGCCAAAAGCCTTCGCCGCGGTTTTTGACCCAAAGGGGAAAACCTTCAGGCACGAAATGTACGAAGCCTATAAGGCAACCCGGCAAAAAACGCCGGAAGACCTCATCGATCAGGTTCCCCTGGTGGAAGAAATACTGAAGGCATTAAAAATTCCGAGCCTGCGGCAGGAAGGCTACGAGGCGGATGATATTATCGCCACCCTGGCTACCAGGTGCAGGGCGGAGGGTCGTGAATGCTACGTAGTATCAGGGGACAAGGACCTTCTGCAGCTGGTGGGCGGAAGCGTCAAAGCCCTGCGGCCACAGGAAGGCTTCGGCTTCAAGGAACTGGACAGCAGTGCAGTAGAACAAGAATGGGGTGTCGGCCCGGAGCGCATTCTGGACTTTCTTACCCTTACCGGGGACGCCTCGGACAATGTGCCCGGCGTTCGCGGCATTGGGGACAAGACTGCCCTCAAGCTTCTCTCCAGCTACAAAGATGTGGAAGACATCTACGCCCATCTGGCTGAGATAAAAGATCGGAAGAG
>JAVEYV010000093.1:0-7919 GCA_034003305.1 Spirochaetia bacterium
AAGTTTTTACGCGGGCGACGTGGACGACGGGAGGGGGGGGGGATATTTTGAAACATAGTGTATCTTAACGAATTTGGGGCGGAGGGTGAGAGAGGGATATATCAATCTTGGCGCGCCGTTCCCCGACCACGGTGGGGGGTCCCGTCCGCGCTCCCGACGTTGACCGACGTTGTCTCCCGGGCCCGGGATCCCGTCAAAATATTCGCAAACATTTCCACGATATCCCTTGACAACTCTACAACAATGTGTTACATTTAATAATATCTTATATCGAAGGAGTTACGATATGTCTAAGAACGATTTACTTGACCGGCTCTCGAAGGTGTATGTGTCCTGTGTGAGGGGGGCGGGGAGAGCACTCGCATCGGGTCGCGTCGCTGAAGCCCGGGCCCTCATGATGCGCGCAAACTCGGCAGCGTCCGCACTCGAATCCCGAGGGGCGAAGATCCCAAAATTAGTTTAAGGAGAACATTATGACATTAGATCAAGCGAAGACATTAAAGCCCGGGGACATGATCCATCATGTCACGAGGAAGAACGCAGACGGATCCCCCATGCGAGCGAAAGTTCTATCCGTGAAAACGTGGAAAACCCGCCCCGCCAAGATCCTCGTATCCGTGAAACGCGGGTTGCGTGATTACGCGAAATTCCCGGAATACGAGCTCGATCAGATCGAACTCGGGGATGGAAGGGACGTAGAGTAGTTAGACGTCCTCCCCCTCAAACCCCCCGCATAGGGGGGTTTTTTTACGTTCGAGGGGGACCCCGAGGGACCTCTAATATATGAAGGATGTCAAATTAATTAGGTTCACGATGTCAAATATCCGTTTAATATAGTGAATCTTGTATCACGTTGTTGATTTGAACCCCCCTCATTCGCGCAATTGATACGAGGAATACGCGGATGATATTATTCCTTGCGGGGGAAAGAGTTGGGAGACTTTTCCCCTCATTATCCCCGTTATTATTATATATTATTATGTTATTATTATTATTAAAGGGTATTAGGTGAATTAATAATAAAATCGTACGGAGATTTTCCCGTTTCGTCGCTCTAACCCCTTACCCTGTAATGAATTATTCCATCCGCGTATTCCTTGTGCTATTGTCGCGAATGAACCCCCCTCCGCGAAACATAATGTTGATCTCCCTACCCCATAACGACTTACAACACCGCTTTTCCCCGCTTTTCCCGCACACTATAATCTTTTTAAAATATTCATACATTCCTCTTGACGTTATATTAACAACGTGATACAATAACCTATATCAAACACAGAGGAGTTTACGTTATGATCATAACCCGAAAACATTTATTCCCCGCTCATGAATCTTCCCGTCCCGTCGATCCCCGTCTCCATGCATCCCGAGAGCACGAATACTCAAAGGAACCCCGCTCCACCGGCTTCCGAAACGCGCTCGACACGTTATTTTCAAAATACACCTCCCTCGGAGCGTACACGGTCGTGTACATCGAATCCTACAACGTCCTGTGCGCAAAGTGCGCCCGAGACTATTTCCTCTCTCATCGCGATGCGGTTATCATAGCCAACACGTACGACGAGGGACCGACCTTATATTGTGATAATTGCAGCGCCCCCATAGAATCCTCGTATGGGGATCCCGACGATCCCGACGGCGACATCTAGGGTCCCCTTCCCCAGAGAGGGGATCCCCTCTCAAAGTCTCCCCAGGGCTCCCTACGGAGCCCTCAAAGCCATATTTAAAGGAGTCAACGCCATGACCATCTACGATGTAAAGAGAGTCCACCTCGAAAAGTTCCCCGACTCGCATTTTTTCGACACCCGCACGATGAAATTTTTCCACCAAACTCTCAAATCCTTTCATGTTTTCAAATATGGGGATGGGACTTATTATATATCCGCCCCCATGAAGGACGATTCCGGAAAACAGGTTGGATACACGAAGCGAATATTCAACGCCGAAACCGGGGAGCTTAGATCCTTCCCATCTTAAGCGCCCCAGGGTACGGGAAAAGGGGAGTTCAACTCTCCCCGGCGCTCTCTCTCCCCCCTAGGGGGAATATCACGTCCTAGAGGAGTTATTATGTCAAATCTCACAAACGCTCTTATGAGGAAAGGACTCTCGTATCCTCAAGCCCTTCGGATCTCACGTCGGGTTCTCGAAGCCCGGAGAACAAAGGAATTCTACTCCCTCGAGTTCTCTCCATCCTATGCGATCCTTTATACGGAAAATGGCGGGGAATACATCTACCCCGTCCCCATGCACACGAACATGAGAGGAGGAAGGGTATGAATGACCCTAAGGAGATAACCCCCGAAGCCCTCGCCCTATGTTTAGAGTATTCCGAGAACCCGGATGCTCTCAAGGAGATTATATCCTCCATCGAGTTCTCGTATCAAATCATGGGAGTGTCGAAGTTTTTCGACTCCGACACCGTCCCCCGCCTCACTCTCGAAATAACCCTCTCTCGGAAGGGAAAAGAGATTTCCTTCCCCTATGGGGCATCCCTTAACGACACCGAAACATATGAGCTCCGGAGAACCCGTCCCCATTATGGGAGAACCCAATACAGAGGGAAATATTTTGAATTGGGAAGTCAGTTGCACTCTGCCCTCGCCCGGGACTGGAAGGAATTTGAAACTTCCCTTCTCTACTCGATCCTATCCTCTATATCCGCTGAATACGACACCTCTCCGATATTCAAAGAATTTTGTGCCGACTTCGGATATGACGAGGACTCCCGGAAAGCCTTCTCCCTCTGGCAGCGATGCCTAGAACACGCTCAAAAGCTACAAACTCTCTTCACCCCCGAGGAGGTAGAATCCTTCCCCTCATAACGCCCTCGCAGAGCCAAGGGGGAGACGAGATCCCCCTTTAATGCACATACCCCGGTGGCAAGTCCGGGTAAAGGATGACGACAACGAGAACTTTTAAGGAGAAAAAGGGAAAAAAGGGAGAATTTCTCCCTTCCCCCCTTGACACCCCCAACACAATGTGATACAATACCCTACGTAAAGTAGAACACCCCCACGGGAAAAGGGAAATCCTCCCCCCTCCCCGCCCCGTGGGGATCCTCCCTAAGAAAGGAGTCCACGCCATGTCATTATGTGAATATAAACTTTATGACCCCGCCTCAAAGAAAATGATCCCGTGTGGGTGTGAGGGAATCCGTCTTGAGATCCCCGAGAAAGCCCGGAAGCAAGGGAAATCTGGAGGGCTTTATGGGGCGACCCTATGCCCCACCCATATAGCCTTCGTCCGGGACGCCCTCATGCCCATCGAGGTCGAATATGGAAAGGCCCTACGAGAACTCGCCCTCGACTCAAAAAGGGTAAAGGCCGCGAAGAGGAAATCCCCCTCCCCCAAAGTGTGTCCCCATTGTGGGCACGTTCTATGAGCTCAAAACGCCGCCTCCGCCGCCGAGGGTGTGAGGGGAAACACCGCCACCCCACCCTGGAGGAGGCCCAAGCCCACATTGTGAGCCTCGCGCGCTCGTATGGTGCGAGGGGGCTACGACCGTATCGATGTAAGTTCTGCGGGGCCTATCACGTCGGGCACGCTCCCCACTCCCTAGGCCCCCGGGACGCGAAAACGTTATAACACGAAGGAGATAAAATGAATACAAAATATGATGATTATCCGGCATCCATGCGGGGAGGAGGAATAATGGACGGGGATTTACACGACTTTAATGAGACGGGGCTTGATAATTGCAATGATCCGGAAGTGTTATTGAAGCGCATCCATGATTTACGACTCGGCTTGAAGTTTATCTTGCATCAGGCGGAATATGGTAAAGGAGTAAACGCCCTTAATCAAATAGCATGGAAAGCTCGTCTTTTACTCAAGGGAGTCCAGAATGGGAAAGGGTAAAACACAATACCCCGAAATGAAGCCGGGCGACGACGTAAAAATCCGTACCCGCGAGACTCCGCGGTACGGCACGGAATATTGTTGGGAATGGCGCGGGCTGAAAAGTGGATGGCAGGGATATGATTGGGTCGTTGAAGAAGAGGGTGCGATGATGCGACATAGGATAAAAACATGGGTAATGAAGTGGGTCGATAAGGCAGAGAAGAAGGGCGTTGTTAAAGTCTTACATACTCCGCTGAACAAATATGACCCATTCCAAGACCTCATGGAACGCATAGAACGGGAGGAGGAGCGATGAAAACAGTGATCGGCTTCACGTGTGAAGGGATACGGCACACATAAGCCGTGGGGACGCCCATAACCCGCCTTGTAGCGTATATGTTGACAGCCTTAAGGAGAGAAGAAAATGTTTCTACTGCGAGATCGAGAAAATAGATGGGTTACGAGAGAGGAGTTAGATGTAAATTTTGAGTATCTCCACCGAGATATCCAAGAGTGGAACCGCTTCACCCTCGCCCTCCGGGAGGACCTCATGAGGTTGATGGACTACATGGAGGTCGAGTTCAAGGATATCCCCGATTCGAGGATCGTCACAAAAAAGGAGCCCAAAGAATGACCCCAGAAAAGATGACCCGGAAGGACTTCAACGCCCTCCCCCGCCTCTCTTGGGACGCCACCCCGGAATGTAGGGCCCTCCTACCAAAGGAGGATACATTATGAACTACGTTTCGATAGAATATGAAGGGTTCAAAGTGTCCGGACACGTCACCTCGGGGGCGTGGGAGGGGGACCCGGGCGTCGTTCACGGCATCCACGTCCTCGCCCCCTACGTCGAGGACCTTTCCCTCTGCGTTGAGGGATTCGAGCACTACCTCGACCTCACCCCCGAGTTCATCGAGCGAGCCGAACGCGCTCTCATTGATGAGTGGAAGAAAACGACCGGGGGGAGAGGATGAGAGCGACGTTCCCGGGGATCCCCCCCTTTGAAGGGCCCAACGCGACCCCCGTTCCCACCGAGGACGTCCTCTCCATGAATTTGCACAACTTGAGCGTCCTCGCCCCGGGATGGTTCGCGAATCTCCGGGAGAACCTCCCGACGATAACGAGGGACCTCGAAGGGCGGGATGGGTCGATCCTCGCAGCGGGCGCGGAGTTCGCATCCAAGGTGTCGCGCCCCGACCTCGTCGCCCTATGTGTGAGCGGGCCCTCCCTTGATGAAACCGTCGAGGATCTCCTCGGGTTCCCGGGGATCATCCTCGCGGGGGCCACGTCCCTAGGCACCCTCCTCGCCCACGGAGTCCGCCCTCATGGGGTTCTCGTCGTGGATAAGAACCCCGCCCTCGCGATGAGGATATCCCTCATCCCGACCCCGATCCGTGCCGGCGTCATCCTTCTCGCCCCCCCGACGATCTCCCCCGCTACGCTAAGGGAATTCCACCCCCTCTCCCGGTACTACTACCACGCTCACATCGACGGGGTGGACGCGTACACGTGCCCGGGGTGCGAGAAGAGAACGTTCGTCACATACGAGAGTCCCGACAACTACCCCCTGAACACCGTCATGAGGTGGATTCTCCCGGAGCTCGGGATATGGGTCCTCCAGGCGGGGAGCGTAGGGAGCGTTCTCCCCGGCGTCGTCTCACGCTTCCAAGGGACCTACGAATCCCGCGACGCGAGCGGGACATGGAGAAACGTAGGGCCCTCCGTTCCCGAAGGGGCGAAGATCCTCCTTTATGGATACGACCACTCCTACCCGGGCGTGAGAGCGCGCGCGACGACCTTCACGTGGAGCGAGCATCCTGAAGGGGCATGGATACCGAGGGCGGAGCCCCCCGCTCCCCTCCACCTCTCCACCGCCCTCAAGATCACAAAGGACGCTTCCGGGAGGGAGATCCTCTCGGACATAACCCAACTCGTGTATAAGAGAACGCTCCTCACGTGGTGGTATCTAGGATGGCATCGGGATGACCTCCCCCCGCAACACATATACGTCGTGCAGCGTGACGTTGAGGGCGCCCTCCGCGAGTTCCCCATCCACGAAGGGTGGGAGGACGTTGATGGGGCCCCCTTCTACCCCCGGGAGTACGTCCAACACGAGTACACAACATACATGGAAGGGAGCGGGGTGATCCCGGGCGTCTCATCAGGACTCGACGGGAGGAACCCGACCCCGGACGAACTCGATTTAACGAAATGGAGATAAACATGGAAAACGAAAACGCCCCCGAGGGGAAACTCGTCACCGCCTTCAAGAGTGGAAAATGGTATAAGTGGGTGGGGCCGCCCAAACGGAAACCCAACTGGAATGATCGTGGAAAGATGGACTTCATCCTCGACGGGAAACCTCATAGATGTCGGGAGGGAGCCGAAAATTGGGCCTCCTTCTACGACTCCCCTGATCCCAGCTTTTGGTGGTCTTGGGATTCCGACATAGCGAATTTCCGCAAAGTCCCCGCCCCTCTCCTCCCATGCCCGTTTTGCGGGTCCGAACATGTCGATACGATCAGTGGAAATATCTTTATCGGCTGTTGGGTTTCTTGTGCGGAATGTACGGCCATAGGGCCCACAAAGTCCACCCCCAAACGCGCCCGCAAAGCCTGGAACGCCGCTCTCCGCCCCTCCAAGGAGACCCCCCAAGATGACTAACATATCCGCCCTCCTCCGCGAGGGCATGACCCGAACCACGAAGTCGAAGTCCGCCCTCGCCCGCGAGGTCGGGGTCTCCCCCCAGTATGTCTCCCTTATCGCGAGGGGGATGAGGCTCCCAAGGTCGCCGATCCTCCTCGACGCCATCGCGAAGGCCCTCGGGATCCCCCCCGCCAAGATGACCGAGGCCTTCCTCCTCGACTTCACCGCCCGGGAGGCCCTCCTCGCCTCCCAAAGGAGATCCCGATATGCCCCGACGCCCACCCCGTCCGAACCCGACCCCCTCATCCGGGCCGAGAAAGTCCGTCCCCCCAAAGCCCGAAAGGTCAAGCCCACCCTCTCCCCCCGATCCCGTAAGGCCTCATCATGAAGGGGCGGAAAGGATTGAGTTCTGGGGAGCCCGATACTCATGCCCAGGGTGCGGGTTCGGGGACATCGAAAGGGCGTTCAAGTTCTGCCCGGGGTGTGGGAGAGCGCTCCTCTGGGACCCCCGCCCCACGACGTCAACGCCCCCTCGCTCCCACCACAAAAAACACTAAGGGGAAGGGCGTAAAGAAGAACCCCCTCGGCGGGGGATCCCTAATCGGATGGCACTATGTCCTGGACGCCCGCCTATGTTTATGGAGGTTCTACCTTAAGAACATCCTCGGCCTCCGTCCCACCTTCTACGCCCGGGCCCTCCTCTTTGGACAAGCGTTCCACGCGGGGAAGGCGCACTTTTATGAGAACGGGTCGAAGGGGAAGACGCGCTCGAACGCCGCTCTCGTCAAGGGTTCCGTCGAGAACGCCGAGGGTCTCCTTCACGACCTCAGGGATCTTTATGAGAAAGATGACGAGTACGCCCAGGACATTGCCCGCGTTGGGCCTCTCCTCGAAGCGTGGGCGAGGACGTTTGGCCTCTCCGACCTCGTGGGGTGGAAGGTCCTCGACGTTGAGAGGGAGTTCAAAGTCCCCCTATCGAGTTCGGGCGTGTTCATGACAATCCGCCCCGACACCCTCCTAGAACGCGAGGGCGAAGTCCGCGTCATGGAAACGAAGACCTCGGGGTTCAGCGTGCAGAGCGCGATCTGGGGAGTCCAGACGGGAGGACAACGCCATGCCTACACGATGGGAACGAAGCTCGCGTACCCGAAAGCGAAGCGGGTTGTGATGATCCCGGACGTCGCGTTCTGGAGGAAAGGGAACCTAGAGCCGAGGAACATAATATGTGAGCGCGGAACCCCCCTCTCCTCGACCCCCTCCGAGCTCACCGTGTTCGCCGAGGAGGTGGAAGCGACGATACGCGACGTCTCGGAGAGAACAAGGACGCTTTTCGCGAGGGGAGGGGATCGTCCTCACACCCTCTTCCCCCGGGTGCGCGAAGCGGGTATCTGTACCGCGTATAACCGCCCATGCGAGTATTGGGAGGCGTGTGC
>JAVEYV010000094.1:0-7913 GCA_034003305.1 Spirochaetia bacterium
TCGAGTCGCCGGAATTCTGGCTTTCGTCGCTCCAGGTATTCGCCCGGCAGGCTGAGTCTTTTAAGGGCTTGGTAGACGGAGCAAGCTGATATAGGCTGCCCTGAAGGCGGCAGGGTGCCGAGGCCGGCACTCGGAGGAGTGCCGGCCTCGGCATCAGATCATGCCCCTGCTCACCCTATCCTGCCTCAGAGCCCTGCCTGCCTTGGTGATGCTCTTCCACTTGGTCCGTTCCGCGGCGACGGCAGCCCTGTCCTCTCTCCTGTCCAGAAAGGCCGTCTCCTGGAGCATTTTTCTCCAGCGGTTGTAACGTCCTGGATCAAGCCTTCCTTCGGCGAGGGCGGCGAGTACCGCGCAGCCCGGCTCCTGGCTATGCGAACAGTCCCTGAATCTGCAGAAGGAGACAAGCGAGGCTATCTCAGGAAACACTGCATTGATATCGGCTTCGTCGGCCCAGAGCTGTACCTCCCTCAAACCGGGACTGTCCAGCACGATAAGGCCAGAGTTCAGAAGATAGAGCTCCCTGTGCGTTGTCGTGTGGATGCCCTTGCCGTCGCCTTCCCGCACAGGAGAGGTCTCTGCCAGACGGGACCCCGCTAGCGCGTTGAGCAGGGTGGATTTGCCCACGCCAGAGGAACCTAAAAGAGCTATGGTACTTCCGGGCTTCAGCCAAGGCTCAAGCTCGGCCATGCCCTCGCCGCTTGTGGAGCTCAGTCCCAGAACCGGCGCTCCGCCCGATACGGAAGCTAATTCCGAAAGCAGGACTTCTGTATCCTGCGCCAGGTCGGTCTTGGTGAGCACAACAAGCGGATCAACGCCCGAAGCGTGACAAAGAGCCAGCAGGCGCTCCACTCGGCCGGGCGAAAAATCGGCGCCGCAGGCAGTCATTAGAAGCGCCGTATCGACGTTGGCCGCCAGCGTCTGCACGAATCGCGCATCGCCATGCCGGGAGCCCGCGGCTTTTCTTGCCAGAAGGGATCGCCTGGGGAGAATTGCCTGGGGAAGCCAGGTCGCTTCGTCTCCGGGTCCAGTGCCGGCTTCCAGTTCCCGAACCAGGAGCCAGTCCCCTACGGCCGGGAGATCTTCAGGCAGCGCTATGCCCTCGGCAAAAGCGCCGACCAGGAGAATCCGGCCTTCCCTGGCCGATCCGCCGCCTTGTCCACCGCCGACCGCCAGGGCACCGGATTTCTGGATCTCGGCTACCCTGGCGGGAAAAACCTCTGCCCTGGCATAGGCAGCGCCGCCAATCCTCTGGGCCGCTTCTTCCCATGATTCACCCCAGCCCCAGACATGAAGGTCATTCGGTGGGGAGTCCGAAGGGCTAAAGTTCATATTTAAAGTATTTACGTTCACGGTTCCATTCCTTGTCACTGTCAATCTACCGCGGGGCTTCGGCTTGCCTCGGCAAGCCTGCCGCCTTCAGTGCCGCCGCGCAAGGTTTCTTGCCCGATGCGCGGGAATTGCTAATGTGGTTGGTTGGATCAGCCGCTAAAAAGGAAGGACGAGAGAAGGCGGGGTATTACAGACGGATTGCGCCTGTATCGCTTCCGACTCTAGACGTGCCCTCGCGGCTGTTGTCGAGTATGGCCTTGTTCATTCAACGCCTCCTTGGTCGGAACTCAACCTGCGCCAGGCGCAGGCTTCTCGGCAGGGCTGCCGGTATAAAAAAGCGGATCGCCGCTGGGTGTAATGGTAGTGTACAAAGTTCGAGGGGGCGCCGCAAGGTATCCTTGCGGCGCCCCGACTTCCACTCAATCAATAGGATTCCTAGGCGCCTCAGCAGGCGGCCGAGCTTTTAGTCCTTCGCCGCCATCTCCGCCATGGCCTCGATCTCCACAAGGCATCCGAAATGAAGCCTGCCTGTCGGCACGACAATCCTCGCGGGTTTGTGGGTTCCGAAGAACTCCGTATAGACCCTGTTGACGGTATCCCAGCCTTCGATATCGGCGATATAAACCCGGCAGAGGACGACAGCGTCGCGGCCGAGGCCGGCTTCGCGCAGTATCCTGTCCATGTTGGCCAGGGCCTGCCGCGCGTGGGCTTCCAGCCCTCCTGAGGGAAGGCTCTTGGTGTCCGGATCGATCGAGAGTTGGCCTGAGATGTAGAGCATGCCGTTCGAGACGATACCGGGCGAGTAATGACCCTTGTTTTCAGCCAGGTACTTCGGCGCGATTTTCTTCATCGCTTCACTCCCTTCTTTTCAATAGGGGGCTAAAATTGCCAGGACCTTTTCCTTGCCCAGGGTTCCCAGAAAGCCAGCCAGCCGAGGTCCCTGATCCTTGCCGATCAGCGCCTGATAGGCAGCCCGGAACAAGGTCTTGCTGTCCACTCCCGCGGCGCCGGCGGCGGCGTATATGGCTTCTGCAATGGCTTTTTCGTTCTCGAAGCTTTCCAGGCGGAGCGCAACATCCTCCCTGAGACGTTTGACCGCCTCAGTCTCGAACTCGTTCAGTTCCGCCTTTTCGCCCGGCTTTTTCACGCTGAAGCGGAAATCCTCGGGCGAGCATTCGTTGATCCAATACCAAGCCCTTTCGGCCCTGGAGCGGACTCCTGATTTTTGGGATGCTTTAAGCCCGGGCAGGGCTTCCATCACCGCCTCCACCTCGCCCTGGTGAATCAGCAAGAGCGAGCAGAGGTGTCGGAAAGGTACCTGGTATGGCTCTTCCGAGGGAACAGCGCCAACTTGGGAGAGTTCGTAGATTCGTCGCTCTCTGGCTTCGGCTGCCTCGTCCTTGGCCTTTTCTTTTCCCCAGTAAATCCGCTCGGTCCTATCGTAATCCTCGTATATTTTTATCACATCCAGATCGAAGCTGATGACAAACTCGGTGTTAGGCCTGGTGCCGGCGAAAAGATAGCGCACCAGCTCGGGCTGATAGACCCTCAGGAGATCGGGCAGATCGACAACCTTGCCCTTGGATGAGGACATCTTGCCCGGGGAACCCTTGATGCCGATAAAGTCGTAGCGGAAGGTCACCGGAGGTTTGCGGTTGTAGACTTCTTCTACCACATGCTTGGAGGTGTCGAAGCTCCCCCCCTGGGAATGATGGTCCTTGCCTGCTGGTTCAAAATCCACCTGCTCGAAGTTCCAGCGCATGGGCCAATCGACTCTCCATACAAGCTTGGCGCCCTTCAGGCTGCGCAGGTCGCCTGTTTCACTGTGGCCGCAGGCGCAGTGGTAGGATAGGCCCCATTCCCCGTCCCAGCCCTCAATTTCGGTAGTATCTTTGTTGCAGGCCGAACAGAAAACCGAGACCGGCCACCACTCGCCCTGAATCTTATGGTCCTCGTCGCGGTACTTGTCCAGAATGGTTTTCAGGTGTTCCCGCATTTCCAGGGCTCGACGCATACCCTGGGCGTACATGCCCTTCCTATAGCGTTCGGCCTGGTAGAGAAACTCCGGCGCTATTCCAACCTCGGGCAGGATCGATTCCACATCCACCTCATGATGGCGGGCATAGGAGGCATCCCTGCCCCAGGGGTCGGGGACAAGGGTTATGGGCTGGCGCAGATATGTTTCCAGCATCTCGGCCTGGGGCATGTTGAGGGGAACCTTCCTGAATACATCGTAATCATCCCAGCTATAGATAAAGCGCACCTTCTTGCCGCGGTCGCGCAAAGCCCTGACCACGAGTTCCACGGAGATCATCTCCCGGAAATTGCCCACGTGCACCGTACCCGAAGGAGTAATTCCCGACGCGCAGGTATAGCTATCCTTGTCGCCCCAGGTTTGAATTATTTTTTCGGCGGTCTGGTCCGCCCAGTGAGAAGCTTTGTTCTTTTCCATGGCGATGAGTATAGCTTATTCCTTCCCATTGTGATAATAGGGGCGGCTTTTGTAGCGAGGCGGTAAAAGAGGGGCTGCTGCGCGGCTCCTCCATTCCGGAGGATCGGCGAAAAAGCCGATTCTAGAGCAGCTGCTTCCCATCTTTGATGAGAAGAGTTTCCTCGCCGGCAGGACCGAGGGTGGTTACGGTTGGCCGCTGCACGAGTCCATCCAGGTGAATCATGGCCGGGGCGTCCTCTTCGTAATTGAAGCCGATGGCAAAATGGCAGCTGCCGAGGATTTTTTCATCCTCCAGCATGGCGCCGGTTATCTTCGCTTTTTCGTTGAGCCCGATGCCGAACTCCCCCAGTTGCCGGGCATTTGTGGCGTAGCGCAGGGCTTCTTCGGGCTTAAAGCCTGACTTGGACACGAGAGATGAAGCCATGTCCATGCCCCTGCGCAAGGCGGCTTCAAGCTGTTCTGCCTGTCTGCCGCCTTCGCAGTCCAGCACATAGCCGCCTGACAGGCTGCAGGTAATCGGGTGTTCAAGCAGCATGCAGCCTTCGATATCGGCCATGGAGTCCTCGAAGACGATTTTACCTTCGGCGCTGCCCAAGGCCGGGGATATAAAGACCTCCCCGGCAGGCAGGTTGCCGCCCTTTCCCGGAAGCTTGAAATCACCATCGTCCAGGTGGGCCCTTCTACCCTTAACGCTGAAGCTAAGGTCGGTGCCCGCCGGGGATTGTACCCTGAGGGCGGAAGAGCGGTTGAGAATCCGGGCGATACGTTCCGCCCTGCGCCGCATTCGTCCGTAGTCAACACTCAGGGTACGTGTAAAGCATTCGATGCTGACCCCAGGGGACCAGAAAGAACGAATCCGTCCTATGCCGGAGAGCAGGTAGGTGAAAATATGATCGTAGCTCTTTCCGTCCGCGGTGTGTAAAGGATGGGAAAGCCTCTTTCTGTCTTTGCCCAGTTTGTCGGTCGAGAGGGAAACCACAGCGTCGGGAGCCTCCTCGATGGCAGCAAGCACATAATCTTCTGCGAAATCGGCCTGGGATTTGACCGGCTGCAATAAAAGACTAACCCTGCAGTCCCGCAGGCTGGCGGATTTTTCCAGAGCCCGGGCAATCAGCTCCTGTTCGGTGTCGGGATTGGATAGTATGAGCAGCGTTTCGCCGGCCTTGAGCCCCAGGCATTCTTCCACGGCTATATCGGCCGCTTTGGAGAGTTCAGCCGAAACAGCGCGGTTTATGGATAAGGAAGACAATGAAGACTCCTTTGCTTAATCCGCACGCGGTTTTCATACCCCGTGGCTTGCCGCGAGGTTGTTTATTCACGTTTTTTTCTGGACTCCCAGGCTGCGCTTGTAGGTTGGGATCCGAGACTGGGGCGCCAGGCCGAGACCGTCCGACTCGCCTCGTTGGAAATAGCGATAGGCGATTCCCGCCACCATTGCCCCGTTGTCGCCGCAGAGTTCCAGGGGAGGGAAGCGCACGTCCAGACCGCTTTTCGCCGCGAGACTTCTGCGAAGGTAGGCATTGGCAGCCACACCGCCGCCGGCCACAATCCTGGTTATTCCCGTGTCCGCTGAGGCTTTGAGCAGTTTTGCCAGAAGAAGATCGATGGCGGCCTTTCTGAATGATGCCGCTACGTTCTCGGGGCTGCTTTCGGCCCCCGGCCGCTTAAAGCTATCCAGGTGATGGATCACCGCCGTTTTCAATCCCGAGTAGGAAAGGTCGTAGCGATGTTCTCCTTTATGGAGGGAAGGGGGAGAAAATCGGAACGCTGTGGGATCGCCCTTTTCCGCCAACTCATCGATCGCCTTGCCGCCGGGATATCCGAAGCCGTAATGGGTGGCGACTTTGTCGAAGGCTTCGCCCACGGCGTCGTCTATGGTAGTTCCAAGAATTTCTATGGTATCGAAATCCAGGGCCTTGCAGATTATCGAGTGGCCACCGGAGACCAGGAGTCCCAGAAAAGGGTACTCAACGGGAGAGGATAGCTGAGGCGCGTAGAGGTGGGCCAGCATGTGGTTAATGCCCTTAAAGGGCTTTCCCAAGGCAAAGGCCATGGCTTTTGCGAAGGAAAGCCCTACCGCCAGCGATCCGATAAGTCCGGGCTGCGCTGTCGCGGCTATTCCGTCCAGTGTTTTGGGCTCAATGCCGGCCTCGAAAAGGGCTTTTCTTGTTACCTGTTCTATCCAGCGCACATGGGCGCGGCTGGCTATTTCTGGTACGACACCCTGATACTGTTCATGCAGAGGAATCTGGGTTGCGATTATTGTTGAGAGTATCCGTTTCCCGTCCTCGACGACTGCGGCTGAGCACTCGTCGCAGGAGGATTCAATCCCCAATACCAGCATCGACTTCTCCCATGGCGCTCTTGATCATGTAGTGGGAAATCGTCGAAAGAGAGTAGCCCTCTTCAACCAGCTGGGGGTAGATATCCATGAGGGTCTGGGCAAGCTCGGCGGACCAGACATGGCCGATCATCACCGCGGCTCCCTGGTCCCTGGCTGTCTTTTTGCCTTCTTCGAGCGCGTGGAGAATGGATTGCTTATCGCCTGAGTTGTCCAAGAACACATCGCGCTCCCAATACGGTATTTCCATCTCCCGGCTGAGCACCGCGGTCGCCGTGCCGGAAGAGGTGAGTGAATCAAGATAATAGATGCCACGCTTTTTGGCAATATCAAGCACGGCGCGCATGAGGTATGGATCCCTGGTCGCCGCCGAGCCCATGTGATTGTTCAGCCCCAGCGCACCGGGCAGGGCATCGATGTTTTTCGATAGAACCCTGGTGGCCTCCTCGGGAGACATTGCCAGGGTAATTGCGTTCGGCCCAGGGTCGGCGCCCCCTAAAGCCTGCATGGGCTGGTGGAGTATAAGCTCCTTGCCCGCTTCAATGATGCGCCCAGCCGATTCCCTGCTGTGTCCCAGGCCGGGCAGCACCGCGATGGTGATGGGAAAGGGAAGCGACAGAAAAGGCTCCAGCTGCTCAATATTATGCCCGGCATCGTCGACCACGATGATCAGGGTTGGTGAAGACGATTCCGAAGCCCTGTCTTTCCTCAGCGCTACGGGAAAGGGAAGGGCTCGTTCGCCCTGGTACTCGGGCGGAAGGCTCTCTCGCCTTATCTCCGGGCTGGCCGCAGTCCCTGCTCCTTGAGCTGCTGTCTTTGTACCCGCCCCTGTGGGAGTTGCGGCCTCGAGGCCGCCTGTCGAGGATTCTGGCATCCCCGGGAGCAGGGCTTCATAGCCCTGGGGAACCTCCACATGATACTCCGGCAGCCCATAGGGCCAGAGGGTGGTGACAGTGGAGGATTCGGGCTCTTTTCCCGTCCCGGTTCTTACTACCGCCACAATGACGAAGATTGAGGCCAGTAGTGCCAGGAATGCCAGGAAAAGGCTGGTATTCCTGTTTGGAAACCGAGGAGTGTATTTTTTTTTAGGCGATTTTTTTGGGGCCACTATGACATACTATCGGCAGGAATTCTCTTGGGCAATAAGGCCTGAGTCCTCAGTTTTCAACACTTTTTGCCCGGCTTCCGCTCCTTGGTCCTTTCGATTCGCAGGCGGGTTTCATACCCCGTGGCTTGCCAGATTCTTTTTACTTAGTTGTGTGATGGTATGAAACCCGCATCTAATTTAAATACCTTGTAGAACCAACATACCTCGGCAGCTTGCTGCGAGGTTGTTGATTTTAGGCGCTCAGATAGAGATAGCCTTTGGATGCTTCGGTGTGGAGCCTTTGGAGAGCCCTTTTTTCGATATGACGCACCGTCTCGGGAGAAAGCCCCATCCTGCTGCCCATTCGCTTGAGGGATTGGCGCTTGCGCCCTCCCAGTTCGAAACGATGGCTGATCACAAAGCGTTCCCTCTCCTTGAGTACCGACAACAACCGCTTCGTCTGTTCCCCGGCCATTGTCTGGTCAAAGAGTGTTTCGGGCGAATAGGTAAAGTCCTCGTAGAGATCGAGAATCGAAAAGCTGTCCTGTTCGGTCTGGGCTTCAAAGCCGGAGATCCTATCGGCGAACATCAAGGTGTCGTTGAGCTTTTTTTCGGAGATGCCCAGCTTTTCGGAAATTTCGCCGGAGCTGGGTTGGCGCTGAAGCGTTTGACTCATGATGCTCTTTTCAGCCTGAACCTTTCGG
>JAVEYV010000095.1:0-7819 GCA_034003305.1 Spirochaetia bacterium
ATGACGCCAGAGCTTGGGGTGGCCGGCTCGGGGGATGTGCTGGCAGGCCTGTTCGCCGGCATACTCGCCCGAAAAGTCGCAGTTCTCAGGGGGCCTGACCGGAAAAGGGAGCTCTCCAGCCAGAACCTTGAGCGGTCTATGGAGGAGGCGGCCTGCGCTGCCGTGATCGCTCACGGCAGCGCAGGCCGCGAGCTGGCCCAGGACAGCGGCTGGTTCGACGCATCGCGGCTTGTAGAGGCATGCGCAGTACTGCTGCATCGAATCGATGCCAAGGAAAGGACGAAGTGATGAGGCGTTCCATTGCAGGCATCGTTGTCCAGAACGGGAAAATTCTCGTGGCAAAGCGCAAAGAGGGGGGAGCCATTGGCCTGCGGTGGGAGTTTCCAGGCGGCAAGGTGGAATCCGGCGAAGGGGATGAAGAGGCCCTGCGCCGGGAATTCGAAGAGGAATTCGGAATAAGGGCCGAGCCGGTCCGCTGTCTTGGAAGCGCCTCATTCGTCAGTCATTCCGGAGAGAGGCTTTTAACCGCCTGGCTGGTTGAGTTGCCGAAAGACTGCATTCTCGAACTTCGGGAGCATAGCATGATAGCCTGGCTGCATCCCCAGGACCTGCGGCACCTGGATTTGGCTGACAGTGACAGGTCGGTGCTCCCATTTCTAGAAGTTTAGGGCTTGCATCAGAGACCTTAGGAGAGGCTGAAGTCCTAGCGCTCCTCATTCAGGTCGAAGGGAAGGGCGCTGGCATCCTCGCCTGACTGGGGATCGCCGGTAAGGATCTCAACCTTCGCCTGAATTTTTTCCAGCTCTTTCTTAAGGTTTTTTGCCAGCTTTACCCCCTCTTCGAATACCTTTACCGCTTCTTCCAGAGGCAGTTCGGGTTCCCGGATTTTTTCAGCCAGGACCTCTAAACGCTCAAGCCTCGATTCAAAATCTTTCATCGTTCCACCTCTTCAACGTCCACGATAGCCGAGCCGGAAGCAAAGATTATCTGCAGGGATTCGGATTTTTCCAGCTCCGAGGAGTCCCGCACCACCTTTCCCGAGCCCGCGAGGCCCAAGGAGCCTCTGCTTGTCCTGGCGCTTCTGTCCTTGTCTATTTTTCGGGTGATCGAATAGCCGCGATTCAGCACTGCCAGGGGGCTTGTCAGTTCCAAGGCATTTTCAGCCAGCGCCCTGCGGTGCGACATATCCTTCAGACTGCCCTCTATGCCCAGGACTATAGCCTCTCTCGCTTCGTCCAGCCGCCGGGCGACGGGCATGAAAAGCCGCATGAAACGGGCTTCCACATCCTCCAGCGCGAAGGAATCCAGGGCAGCCTCGGCGCGGTCCAGTCTTCCCCGAATGGACGATTCCAAAGCCAGCTCGAACTGAACTACTTCACTCAATAAGGTATCTCTGCTTTCGGCAACGAGCTCGGCCGCTGCGGAGGGCGTCGCCGCCCGCAGATCAGCCGCATAGTCGGAGATAGCCCAGTCGATCTCATGTCCTACGGCGCTTATCACGGGGATCTCCGACTCGGCTACGGCCCTGACTACGGTTTCGTCGGAAAAGGCCAGAAGATCCTCGAGGGAACCTCCGCCGCGGCCTACTATCAGCACATCGGCAAGCTTGAGCCTGTTGGCCTGCCTGATCCTCGCTGCGATTATTTCGGCGGCGCCGTCGCCCTGGACAGGGCAGGGGAGGATGATGAGATTGACCCCGGCGTTGCGTCTTCCCAAAACGTGAATGATGTCCCGCACCGCGGCGCCCGAGGGGCTGGTGACAAGACCGACCCTGGAAGGAAAACGGGGTAGGGGTTTTTTCCTCTCCTCGTCGAACAGCCCCTCGGCCGCAAGCCTTCGCTTTCGTTCCTCCAGCATAGCCAGGATATCGCCGGCGCCGGCAAGCCGGGCGCCTTGGGCTATGAGTTGATACTGACCCCTGGCCGGATAAACGGAGACTCCGCCGGAGACTATCAGCTTCATGCCGTCCCTGATCTCAAGCCTTAGCAGGGAGAGCCGGTATTTGAACATGACTGCTTGTATCAGGGCTTCCCTGTCTTTAAGCGAAAAATACAGATGGCCGGAGCTGGACAGCTTTGCGTTTGACACCTCTCCCTGCACGGCGACGGATGAATAGAACCCTTCCAGGGTTCCCTTTATGAGGGTAGTGAGAGCGCTTACGCTCAGGGGTTCCGGCGGGGAATCCGAAAGGTCCTTTGCCTCAGGCTGTTCCCATAGATAGGTTTTGTTCTCTGCCATGGTATCCTCTGAATCCTAGTATATCCTAATTTACAACTGCCTGGAGCCAGAAGCTGCCTGCCGCAACGGAAACAAGGGTAACCGGCAGTCCCAGTTTGAGATAGTCAATAAACCCTATCCGCAGTCCTTCTTTTTCAGCCTGACCTGCGACAATGAGATTAGCCACAGATCCCAGTAGCGTCAGGTTGCCCGCAAAGGTGCTGGCCATAGCAAGGCTGAGCCAGGCTGTCCGGGGATTTTGGAATCCCGCCGTCAGGGGTGAAAGAAGCATGACAGCGGGTACGTTGGATACCATGTTCGAAACAAGGGTCACCGAGCCGGAGAATGCGAGCCCCGGGCTTTTAAGCGAAGGCCCCAGCCTTTCCATGAAGGCGCTGAACAAGGGGGTCTTGGCTACCGCCGCGGTGAGGATAAAGAGACCGGAGAAGAAGACTAAAAGTTCAAAGTCCACTTGGCCGAATACGCGTTCAGGTTTAATGCGGCGGCTTACGAGGAGCACCGAGGCGGCGGCCAATGCCGCAACGCTCGTCCTGAGTCCAGAAGCCAACAGAACAAGAAGGAGGCCTGCCGCTACCAGGCTCTTGATCATAAGCCTTCGGTCCGAGGCCTCAGGAGTCGGTCCAGGCTGCGGAATCCTCGCGTCTGAGGCCAGGATGGAAGCTCCCTCCGCGGCGGAGGAGAATTCCCTGGGGAAGGACAGAAGGCAGGCGATAAAACATAGGCCCAGGGCAAAAAGCGCGGGAGGCCCCAGGAAGAGTATAAAGTCAAAAAATCCCAATCCGGACTGGGATGCGATAAGCATATTCTGAGGGTTGCCTATGGGGGTGGCGCAGGAACCGGCATTGGCCGAAACCGCCAGGGCTATGAGGTAAGGCCTGCCGTCTCGATTTTTTCTTCTAGCGATTTCGATCACCAGGGGGGTGAGCATCAGGCAGATCGTATCGTTCAGGAAAAGGGCGGAGAGCAGGCCTGAGGAAAGTATAACCAGGGCAAGGAAGGATCGAGGGCTGCCGGCCATAGCCAGGAGCCGACTGCCGGCCATGCCGAAAAAACCCGAGATTCTGAGATTCGCAACGATGAGCATCATCGCCAAAAGAAGGGCGAGGGTTTCCGCGTCGATGGCGGCGAAGGCTTCTTTATATGATATGCCCTTCACCAGAATGAGTATCAGGGCGGCAGTCAGCGCTATACTGGCGCGGTTCATGGCCAGGCGAGGCAAGCGACCGACGGCGATGCCGAAAAAAGCAAGCACGATGACGAGGTAAACCGCTGCCTGGAGTAAGTTCATCGGCGGGCAGTATAGCATAATCGGCCCAGAACCATGAAGCAGATTGAATACAAGACCGCTCCGATGGAACAGATTGCCTATTTTGTGTATAGTATCTCAATGCATCCCCATGAACTGCCTGTTTATCAGCAGAAAGAGAAAATATTAGCCGCCCTGGCGGAAAACCAGGTTATAGTCGTCGAGAGTCCCACCGGTTCGGGTAAGACTACTCAGCTTCCCATCATCTTCCACGAGGCCGGCTACGCCGCCAAGGGCCTTATCGGCGTCACGCAGCCGCGACGGATCGCCACGCTTTCGGTCAGCGATTTTATCGCCCGCCAGCTGGAGGTCAAGGTTGGAGGCCTGGTGGGCTATAAGATGCGCTTCGAGGACAAGACCGGCGTCGACACGAAAATTAAAATCATGACCGACGGGATACTCCTCCAGGAAATGAAGCTCGATCCCTATATGTCCAGGTATCAGGTCATCATGGTGGACGAGGCCCACGAGCGGAGCCTGAATATCGACTTCATCCTCGGCCTGCTGAAACAGGCCCTGGAGACGAGGCCTGAGTTCAAGGTTATCGTTTCCTCGGCAACTATCAACGCCCAGGTCTTTTCCGAATATTTTGGCGAATGCCCTATCGTAAAGATTGAAACCCAGACCTATCCGGTCACCCTCATCTACGATCCGGTGATCGAGGCTCCGTATCAGGAAAAGCCCAGGGATGAGCCAAAGAGCGGGAATAGGTCATCCGGACGAAGGCCGGAATCCAGCTCGCCCTTGCGCTACAGCGACGAAGCCCTCAACGATAAGATTCTTTCAATCATCCAGCGGAGCCTCGACGCCAGGTCGGACGGTGAGGAGGGCGACATTCTTGTCTTCCTGCCCGGGGAAAAGACAATCAAGGAATGCGCCCTGCGACTCTATCAGAGTCCCATGGCCGAAGCGCTTCACATTGTGCCCCTCTACGCCAGACTCGGCAAGGATGAGCAGGAAAAGGTCTTCAACCCCGCCCCGCAGGGCAAGTCCAAGGTCGTCATCGCGACAAATATTGCCGAGACTAGCGTCACCATCGATGGAATAACCGTCGTCATAGACTCAGGCCTGGCCAAACTGAGCTACTACAATCCTCGAAGCTTTACCGCAAGCCTCATTGAAACACCGATATCCAAGGCTTCCTGCAACCAGCGCAAGGGCAGGGCGGGCCGGACAAGGCCCGGCGCCTGTTATCGCCTCTATCCCCGCAAGGATTTTGAAAATCGCCCGCTCTTTACCACCGAGGAAATCTACAGGACCGACCTTTCCGAGGTAGTTCTGAGAATGGCCGAGCTGGGGATAAGTAACTTTGAGGAGTTCGACTTTATATCCAAACCGCCCAAGAGCGGGATCGCGGGAGCGATCGATATTCTCAACCTTCTGGATGCCCTTTCCGATGACAGAAAGCTTTCGAAAACCGGCGAACTCATGTGCGCATTTCCGCTGCTGCCGAGGCTGTCGAGGATGATCGTCGAATCGATGCTCCGCTATCCCGACGTTATTCACGAAACCCTGGTGGCCGCTTCCTTCTTGTCCACCATGAGCCCCTACATTCTCCCCCCGGGCGAGGAAATGGAGGCGCGAAAAGCTCACCATGCCTTCAGAGATCCTATGGGTGACTTTGTCTCCTACCTCAGGATCTTCGACTCCTTTGTCGCTGCTCCTGATAAAACCCGATTCTGCGAACACAACTACCTGGACGAACGGACGATGAGAGAAATACTCAGGATTCGCGAACAGCTGGAGATCATCGTTTCCGATATGGGTTTTCCCATTTCCAGGGGAGGCTCCCAGGCGGACTACCTCTGCGCGGTGAGCCGCGGGCTTATCCAGTTTGTCTGCGCAAGGCAGGAGCGAGGCCTCTTCAGGTCGCTGACGGCGGAAAAAATACAGATTCATCCAGGCTCGGTGATGTTCAGGGAGAACCCCGACTTTATCGTTGCCGGTGAAATCGTACGCACCACCCGGATGTACGCCATGTCGGTATCGCCGCTCTCCAGGGATATTCTCAACCGCATATCGCCCTTGGTGGCCGAGCGCCTGTCGGCGATTTCTGCGGGTTCCAGGGGAAGGTCCTCATCTGATGAGGATCGAAGGACAAGGCAGCGGGGAAGGGATGAAAGAGTATCCGTCGGCGGGCGTCAGGAACCTCGGAGCTTTACCGATACGATTCAGCTGGGAGGTCAGATTTTCGATCTCGCAAAGGGAAGGGGAAAGAAAAAAATGGCAGTTCTGCCCTGGGAAGGTTTTAAAACCGCCAGGGCCAATCTGGATCAGGGCTCGGGCTCAGCCTTCAAGGGACTGCTGGCCGTGATACAGCAGGGCGGCTACAGCCTTCTAGAGGGCGAAAAGCTGGAGACGGTCATCAGAATAAAGGACTGGCTCGATCTGGACAGGGACCTTCAGCGGGACTGGCCGCAGAGCAGGAATTTCGAGATTCGGGAGAAAGAGGAAGGCAGCGGTCCCAACGCGCAGGTCTTTGCTGAGCTGGTTGAAAAACTGTCCCATGTCTTTCAGGTGGCGAAGCCCAGGGGCAAGGATAAGAAGCTTGGCTTTGTCTGCCTCTACACCGACGGAGAGGGTGTCTTCTGGTTCAGGGTTTCCAAGGGTTTCCATACGGCACTCAACGAAAGTATCGCCAGTCTTGAAGCCTTGATCGATGCGGCGGACAATGTCGAACTGGCTGCGGGAACAAAGGAAAGCATCGGAGATCTCTACAGAAAATTGAGCTCCTTTTTCGAGTGAAAAAGGAGCTCAAGGCCGGCGCTTTAGCTCAGGCCTTAACAAAGAACAGTTCGAAACAGGGCCTCGATTCTCGCATCGCCCTGCCTTCGAACTTCGTCCTGGGTCTCCACTCGATTCTCGGAGCGAATCCCTCAAAGGCGTTTTTCAGGTCGGCGTAGGAGTTCAGAACCTCCAGGGTTTGATTCGCGTAGTCTTCGATATCGGTAACAAAGTAAATGTATGATCCCGACGAAAGTCGGGAGGCCATGAGCTCGACCAGCTCCGGGCGCATGAGGCGCCGCTTGTGGTGTCGTTTCTTCGGCCAGGGATCGGGGTAGAAAATATGAAGCCCTGCGAGGCTGCCGGGGCTGATCATGCTCTCCAGCACCTCCACCGCGTCATGCTGGATTATCTTTAAGTTTGATATTTCCCTGTCCCTGATTTCCATCAAGAGCCGGCCCACTCCGGGGCTGTGAACCTCAACGCCGAGATAATTGTACTGAGGTCGTTCCAGGGCAATCTGCCAGGTGGCGAGACCCATTCCAAAGCCGATTTCGAGGATCAGCGGTTTTAAGTCCTGAAAAATCGCCGAGCCATCCACTGCAGTGTCGCTGAAGGGCAGGGCGTACAGGGGGCCGAGGTCCTGGATCGCCCGCTTTTGAGCCTCGGTCATTCTGCCCGCGCGCAGCACATAACTGCGAAGCGCCTGCCGAGAGGAGGGCTTTTCCGTGAGCCTTTCAGGGTCGAATGGAATGTTCCCGCTCAAGCATTAGCCGCCTTGATAAATTCAACGAGCCCCTCCAGGCTTGTGAACTCCCTGGTTGTTCGCTGCTCCAGGTCCCTCAGCGGATAGATGTGCCGTTCCGCCGCAGCGCTATCCATGAGCAATGCGAAGGGAATGGATTTTTTCTCGGCAAAGGAATACTGGTTTAACAGTTTTTTTGCTTCCGGATAAACCTCGCAGGAGATTCCCAGGGAGCGGAGGCTTGTTGCTATGCGATGGAGCTCAAGTTCAAGATTCTCGTCCAGGTTGGCCAGGAGGAGCTGGGGTATAGAATCCCGCTGCAGCGGGCGCTTCAGGGTTTCCATGGCGCTCAACAGGCGGTCCAGGCCCACCGAGGCGCCGACGCCTGGCAGCGATCGGGTCGTATAGAGCCCCGCCAGCTCATTGTATCGTCCGCCGGAGCAGACCGATCCAATGGAAGGCAGATCTTTCAAGAATGTTTCGAAAACCACCCCGGTGTAATAATCCAGGCCCCGGGTAATGCTGGGATCCAGCTGCAGGGACTCTGCGGCTCCTGCCGCCTGTACGATTTTATATATATCCTGAAGTCGTTTTTTCGCGGCTTCGGCTTCGGAATCACCGCTGCCGCAGAATGAAGCCATTTTTTCCAGTGTAGCTTCGAAATCCTTACCGGGCTCCCGAAAGCTCAGTATATCGTCGGCAATGACGGAACCGACTTCGGCGGAGAGTAGGACCTTGGTTTTTTCCTTGCCGATTTTTTCGATCTTGTCTACGCTGCGAAGAATCGATACAGACTTGTCCAGACA
>JAVEYV010000096.1:0-7765 GCA_034003305.1 Spirochaetia bacterium
GAAGCGCAAGCCGAAGGCCTTGAGTTTTTTGTATCGGATAGGGAATGGCGAACTAAAAATCGCCAACAAAGAGAACCTCGGGTTCCAGGTTGAATCCGTACGCCTCACTCGCGGCGGTTTGCGCACTCTCTATGAGGGAACGCATATCCTTGGCCGAGGCCTTGCCCAGGTTTACGAAAATATTGGCGTGCCAGGGCGACACCGCGGCATCGCCCTTTCTTCTGCCCTTGTAGCCAAGGCTGTCCAGAATGGCGCCTGTCGGTTTTCCGAAACTTCTGTTGTTTTTGAACATCGAGCCCGCTGAGGGGTAGCGGTAGTGGCCCTTGGATATCCTGTCCAGCCTTCTGCCGCGCATCACCGATGCGGTGGAAGGAGCGTTTCCCCCGCCCAGCCTGAGCTCGGCAGCGGTGACAATCCACCCTGCCAGGCTCTCTCCGGGCTGAAAGGCCGAGCGCTTATAGCTCCAGGGAAGGGCGGAAACGTCCAGGGTTTTTACTTCCCCTTCGGGAGAAAGGATTCTCAGCGTACCCAGAATGGCGGAAATATCTTCTTCATAACAGCGGGCGTTCATGTAGACAGCGCCGCCCAGACTGCCCGGCATGCCGTAAAAGTTTTCGATGCCTTCCAGGCCTCGGGCCAAAGCTTCCTCGCAAAGCCGGTCTATTGAAATACCGGCCTGGGCGTAGAGAGAGACGCTCTGGCCCGAAGACCCTTCCGCTCCCCGCTGCGAAGGAGACCCAGGCCGGCAGCCTGAGAGCTTCGTAAGGTCTATAACCCAGCCCCGGATTCCCTGGTCGCCCACAAGAATATTCGCTCCGCCGCCCAGGAAAAAGCTGGGTTCTCCTGCTTCGCGCAGCGCTCGTACGATGCCGGCAAGCTCCAATTCCGAGGAGGGGCTTAAAAAATAATCGGCAGCCCCGCCGATTTTAAAGCTCGTATGCAGGGCCATGGGCTCCGATTGGCGAATCCTTGCCGGGTCTATATTGATTTTTCGGGCGAATTGCCATAGCTTTTCCATATTCGAGTCCTATTCTGATCACTGCGCTGTTCAATTTCAAGTCCGCTGCTGGAGGATATCCCTGTGCCTGTTATCAAGCTTTTCAATTCCATGGGCCGCTCGATGGAAGAATTCAAACCCCTCGTTCCCGGGAAGGTTGGATTGTACGGCTGCGGTCCTACTGTCTACAACTATGCGCACATAGGGAATCTGCGAACCTACGTGTTCGAGGACATACTCGTGCGGAGCCTGCGCAGATTCGGCCTGGATGTCACCCATGTCATGAACATCACCGATGTAGGGCACCTGAGCGGCGACGATGACTCGGGCGAGGACAAAATGCTGCGGAGCGCCAGAGAACGGGGTCAAAGCGTTCTCCAGATCGCCTCCTACTACACGGACGCATTTTTTGCCGACACCGATAGACTCGGCATTGCCAGGCCCAGCATCGTCTGCAAGGCCACCGAGCACGTGCAGGACATGATCGGGCTGATAGAGCGCATCGAGGCTGGCGGCTATACCTATTCTGCGGGGGGCAACCTCTATTTCGACGTGAGCAAGTTTCCCCGATACGGGGAATTAGCCAATCTCAGGCTGGAAGAGCTCAAGGCGGGGGCGAGAATAGCGGTGGACGAAAACAAGAAGAACCCCCAGGATTTCGTGCTCTGGTTTACCAAGTCCAAGTTTGAAAATCAGGCGCTGATCTGGGATAGTCCCTGGGGAAGGGGTTATCCGGGCTGGCATGTGGAGTGCTCGGCCATGAGCATGAAGTACTTGGGCGAGAGTTTCGATATCCACGCCGGCGGGGTCGACCATATTCCCGTGCACCATACCAACGAAATCGCCCAGTCCGAGGCAGCAACCGGCAAGCCCTGGGTTCGATACTGGCTCCATGCGGAGTTTTTATTGATGGACAAGGGCAAGATGTCCAAATCCAAGGGGGGCTTCATCACCCTGCAGAATCTTCTCGACGATGGCTTCGAAGCCCTGGATTATCGATATTTCTGCCTCGGAGGACACTACAGAAGCCAGCTCAGTTTTTCCGCCGACGCTATGGCCCAGGCAAAGGCATCCAGAAAGGCTATGATAGAACGGTTTTTAGACCTCAAAACGCAGGCTGGGACGGCAGCTTTACCGGATAGAAGCCGGATGCACGCCGGGGCTCTTGAGAGACTGGAGCGCTTTGACAAGGTTCTGGCCGATGATCTGGCTGTGCCCAGGGCCTTGGCCGAACTCTGGGGGCTCCTGAAAGATTCAACGCTGCCGCCTGCCGATGTTGTGGCGGCGGCACTGGATATGGATACCGTGTTTGGTATTGGCCTGGCGGCAGCCCAGCGGGAGGAGATACGCCTCAGCGAGCAGGAGACTGAAAAAATTCAAGCCCTGGTGGATCGAAGAATTGAGGCGAAGAAGGCTAAAAATTGGGCCGAGGCCGACGCCATTCGCCAGGAACTCAAGGATTTGGGCGTCGTGGTGGAGGACAGTCCCGCGGGAACTGCCTGGAAGCTGGGCAAGGCCTAAAAGCCGAAACGTAACAAAGGGGAATCTGCATTGTTATCTTCTGGTGAGCATCGTGACGACCTCGGCTTCAGGGCAATCTACGAAGAGAACGTCGACATGCTCCTGCGGGTAGCCTTGCGGATAAGCAATTCCACCGAGGCGGCCGAGGATATTGTTCATGACGCCTTCGGTAAACTGGTGGAGAAGGATCTGATCTTTCCTACCAGAAATGACGCCAAGTACTGGCTTATCCGGGTGGTGAAAAACGCTGCAATTAACTATGCCAAGCGAAAGGGCCGTGAAACGAAGGCCTATGAAAAATGGTGGAGAACCGAGGCTTCGCCGGTGGAAAACGCCGAGGCGGGAGCCCTGACCATTAAGGAAATCGGGACCGAGGCGGGGATCCAGCCCTCGGTGGAAGAAGATGTGCTGCGCAACGAGGCTGCCCAGGAATTGCGCCGGCATTTAAACCTGCTTCCCGACAAACTGAGAGAGGTTTTGGTTCTTAAAGAGTATGGCGGTATGAATTATAAGGAAATTGGCAAAGCTTTAGGAATAAGCGAGGGCAACGTAAAGGTGCGGGCGTTCCGTGCCCGGGAAGCCCTGCTTAAACGGATGAAGGGGGAGGATTCCCATGTGTCCTGATGATGCGCTGCTATCCGCCTATATGGACGGTGAAGTGCCTTCGCCCTGGAAAGAAAGGATGGAGGCTCATATGAGCTCCTG
Organism: Spirochaetia bacterium; assembly: GCA_034003305.1. Lineage (GTDB taxonomy): Bacteria > Spirochaetota > Spirochaetia > Treponematales > Rectinemataceae > UBA2256. The sequence continues at coordinate 3,224 of JAVEYV010000096.1, forward strand.
TCCGCAGTGTCGGGCGAAGCTCGTCGAGTACCAGATTCTTTCGGGGGCTCTGGTTAAGGGCTTCGACAAGGAAGAGCAGGAATTCCTGCGCCTCGCCAGGTCTAGGATCGCCGCTTCCATTGATTTCGGCGCAGCGTCAGGAAAAGGCGCCGATTCGCATGCGAGGCTCTGGCGGGATCTGTGGTCGCGCCGAATAGCCCTGCCCATGCCCATTTTAGCCGCTTCGGCCGCAGCCTTTGTCCTCGTGTTCGGCGCGGCGATGGGGGTGTTCGGTTCATTCCAGGGAATTACCAAAGAGGCTTCAGGAAGCATTGCCTCAGCCTCCAGGACAATAACAGCCCAATCGGCTACCCTGGAGCTGATGGCCCAATACATGAAGCAGCAGTCGGTTCAGCCTGTCATGATCGATATTCCCAGCGAATCGGTGTTTTACCAGTCGGGGAATCCTCTGATTGTTACCGAGTCGGAGGTCCTTCTTCAGGACTCGACTACTACGTCCTACGGGAGTGCGTCGCGGTGAGTCTTTCCATGGGCTTCGGACGAAGGGCAATACCGAAAATACCCTTTGTCGTCATGATCTGTCTTGTAACGGCAGCGGGACTGGGCGCCCAGCCGAGCAATCCCGGCGCTCTGGATTCGGCGGAACAGAAGCCGCCGGTGATGCTGCTTTTTAACATTCGTTCAGCCTTTTCCTTGAGCCCCTCCATGGTAAAGTATCTACAAGCCAAAACTGCGGAAAAGGGCGAAAAGCTTTTGGAAAATTCGGGACAGGAGGCAACCAGTTCGCCGGCGGAGGCGACTATTCCTATTTCCTGGACCGACTCCCTGACAAGAAGCCTGCCGGTTGCCGCTCCCTTGGATCTGCGTCTCATGGGAAAAAATTTGATCGTTATCGTTCAGATTCTGCCTATCGCAGTGAGGGAGCCTATTGTCGATCTGTTCGTACACGGCCAGATCTGGCTTACCACGCAGGATAATACCATAAGTTACAAAACTACCATGCAGACCATGAGCATACCTCTGGGATCGAAGCTATATTTTTACCCGCTCGGCGCCGATCTAAAGTCGGGGGCTCCCGTGGCGGTGGAAATTCGGGTGGATAGTCCGCCGGCTGTAAAATAAGGAATGAGGCTTTTTCAGAATTTACAGACTTGTAAACATGGCTCGCACAACAATCGAGGTTTTTGGGCATGAAGTCTGGTAGAAGACTGATCTGGGCTATCCTGCCAATCGCCGCGGCCTTGGCAGCCCTGTTTCTCTTTCTAATGAGCTCCAGGCCTGTCATCACAGGGATCGAACCCACCGTTTTTGCTCCTGGGGAGCTTATAAGGCTTAAGGGTAAAAACTTCGGCAGTGAACAGGGGCGGGGGCGGCTGCTTCTTGACGGCTATGCGCTGACACATTCCTCCTACGCCTCCTGGGATGATGGAGAAATTGTTTTTTCCTTGCCTCCCAGCGTCGATTCGGGGCTTATCCAGGTTGCAAAACCTCTGTGGAAGAGTAAAGCCCTAGTGGTCATCAATGCTCAACACCTTCCCGAGAAGCCTGCTGACCTGCCTCATGCGGCATCGGGCCCTTCCATTGCCGAAGCCCTTCCTCCGGAAGCAGGACCGGGGGCTTTGATTCAGCTGCGGGGAATAAATTTTGGCTCGGAGCTCCATGCCAGCCAGGTTCGCTTTTCCAGAAACCCCGGCCGAATGGCGCTCGATACCCAGGCGGACCAGGGTTTTTCCTCCCCGGCCTCGAGTCCCCAGCGCTTTATCCTCCCCGAAACTCCTCTGATGTACGAACACTGGGATGATAAGCTGATTCAGGTGAGGGTTCCCGAGGAAGCCGGTTCCGGCCCCCTGGTGGTGAGCACCCCGCATGGGGAGTCGGGGCCATACCATCTGCGGGTCAGCCAGGGAGCGGCAACAAAGTATCGCTTCGATCCTGTCAGTTATTCGCTGGAATTCGAGATCAACGTGGAGCGGAAAGATCAGAACTCCGGCGGATCGCTTCGTATCCATATCCCGAATCCTCCAATGTCCTTCTCCCAAAATCTCGACGAAATTCAGTCCGAAAGCCACCCTTCCCAGGGCAGGGCAGGCGACTCGGCAGTCATCGTCAGCCTGGAAAATCCTCCCTTAGGCAGTACAAGGGTGCATCGGACGCTATTGGTGACTGTCTACAATGTCGAATCGGAATTATCCTCATATAACGGAGGATTCTCCGGCGCCTACGACGATCCCGATTCCCCGGGGAACGCCCCGCTCTTCCTCAAAGCCTATCTCGAGGATGAAGCGCTCATCCCTTCAGATAAAAAAGAGCTTAAGACGCTGACCGCAGCCATAATAGGAAGGGAGAGGAATCTCCAGCGGAAAGCCGGTCTCATCAGGACCTGGTTGGCTTCACGGCTGGACTGGCTACCCGATCCTGAGCCTGGCAGTACGGTGATTAAGGACCTGGCAAAGAGAAAGGCGGGTTCGCGCAATTATGCCCTTATAGCGACAGCGCTGTTCAGGGCTGCGGGAATTCCGGCGCTCCCCGTTTCCGGTTTTATTGTTGGCGACCACGGGCAGGGTATTCCTCATTTCTGGATGGAGTACTACCTTCCTGCCGTGGGCTGGATTCCCTATGATCCCGTTCTCGTCTACGGGGCTGTCCCCGAGGGTTTTACACCACCCTTTATAGGACCTGCCCTGTACTTCGGCGCCCTGGATAATCGGCACATCGCCATAGCGCGGGGTGTCGACCCGTTCCACAGCCGGATCGCGCAGGAGGAGGCTCTGCAGGATCCCGATACTCGGCAGGAGGTTGGGGCGGAAAGCGGCAGCAGCGGCAGCGATAGCCAGAGCGGCAGCGACTGGCTTTTTGCCGAAGCCCTGGAGGAAGCCTTTGGACTTGAATACTCCAGCGATTGGAAACCTGTCAGGATTCTCGCTACCTACTGATTCCCGGTTGGCGCAGGACCCGGAGAGGGCAAAACTTGAGGCGGTCAGAGCGCCGGGGCTGTGGCGCAAATTCATAGGATAGGCTACACTGCATTGGCTTAGATTGTATTTTTGCAGAGGGTAACAATGAAAAAAATCAAAGACTATGACCCTGAACTCTGGTCGGCCATGAAAGATGAGGAGCGGCGGCAGCGGGACAAGCTGGAGCTTATCGCAAGCGAAAACTACAGCTCCGCCGCGGTGAGAGAAGCAGTAGGCTCGGTGCTGACCAATAAATACGCCGAGGGCTATCCGGGCAAGCGCTACTACGGCGGCTGCGAATTTGTCGATGTGGCCGAAAACCTTGCCAGGGACAGGGCTAAGCAGCTCTTTGGCTGTGATTACGTCAATGTGCAGCCTCATGCGGGCAGCCAGGCCAATATGGGTGTTTTATTCGCAGCCCTCGATCCGGGCGATACAATTCTCGGCATGGACCTTGCCCACGGGGGCCATCTTACTCACGGAGCGCCGGTTTCATTCTCCGGAAAGCTCTACAAGGTGCTTCGCTACGGAGTCCGCCGCGAGGATGAGCACATAGACTATCAGCAGCTTGCCTCGGTGGCTCGGCAGCACAAGCCGAAACTCATCATCGCCGGGGCCTCGGCCTATTCGCGGACCATCGATTTTAATGCCTTCAGGCGCATCGCCGATGAGGTCGGCGCCTATTTAATGGTCGATATGGCCCATATCGCCGGCCTGGTCGCCGCCGGCATACACCCCAGTCCCCTTGCCCTTGCCGATTTCACCACCACCACCACCCATAAGACACTGCGCGGCCCGCGGGGCGGCATGATTCTTGTGGGACGGGACAAGGAGAACAACCGGGGCATAAAGACGCCCAAGGGCGATGGGCTCAGAAAGTGGTCAGAGCTTATCGACAGCAGCATAATGCCCGGCATCCAGGGCGGGCCTCTTCTCCATGTCATCGCGGCCAAGGCGGTAGCCTTCAAGGAAGCTCTTGAGCCGGAGTTCAAGGTTTATATCGGCAGGGTGTGCGAAAACGCCTCTGTTCTGGCTTCCAGCATCGCCGAAAGCGGCGCCCGCATCGTTTCCGGGGGCACCGACACCCATTTGGCCTTAGTTGACCTAAGGCCTCTGGGCATATCCGGCAGGGAAGCCGAGACCTGGCTCGACAAGGCCAATATTACGGTAAACAAGAACAGCATTCCTTTCGACGATAAAAGTCCTTTCGTAACCTCCGGCATACGGGTGGGAACCCCGGCGCTCACGACCAGAGGAATGGGAAAGGATGAAATGCTTCTTGTCGGCGCCCTGGTCGGCGAGGTATTGCGATCCAAGGGCGATGAGGGAGTGCTGAGGCGGGTTGGGGAAAAGGTTCTCTCCTTGACCTCCCGCTTCCCAATTCCTTGAAAAGCAAGTTTCCTTCGTGAAGCCTGAAAGCCCGGGGGCTCTGGTCAGGTCGATCCTCTCCTCTCAGCTCGAAGCCCAGGGTTTCTTCGCCCAGGGCTTTCTCGACGCTCAGGACTTCCAGTCGACATTGATCGAGGCGGGAATTCCAGCCGAGGTCCGGGAGCGCTACGGTACCGCTGAAACTCAAAGCATTGCGGTG
>JAVEYV010000097.1:0-7627 GCA_034003305.1 Spirochaetia bacterium
ATTGCGGAACAAAAAGCCTCCGAGCTCGAAACCAAGGCCGAGCAGTTGCGACACGAACAGAGCAGGATTGAAGAAGGGCTCACCCATGCTTTGGAAAAACTGGACGCCTTCGAGGATCTGGTGATGGGCATTTCCCTCTCCGAGACTGCCAGCCCCATCGACCAGCTGCCGGGGGACGAAAAAGTGGAGGCGGCCGAGCAGTCCCCGTCGGCCCCTGCGCCCCAGGAAGAACCCTTTCGAGATTCCGGGTTTGCCGGCAGCCCCGGGCAGGCCGACTCTTCCGGTGCCGGAACTGTCAGCGATAGCGCAGGCGCCGACGGCAAAAGGGATGGATCCGAGCATGAGTTCGATATCTTCTGAAGCTTCGGCTCAGGGGCAGAGCCCTAAGGCCCCTACCCACGTGATCCCCATAGAAGTATTGGGCGTATCCTTTACTATCAAGACCGACGAAGAGCCTGAATATATCCACGGTCTGGTGGAAGAGCTTAAAAACCGGCTTTCCACGGTATCCAACCAGATGAGGATCGTGGATCCGCTAAAGCTGTCCCTGGTTACCGCCCTGCTGAGCCTTGACGAGCTGCACAGGGACAAGGATCGAAAAGGGACGCTGTCCAAGGAGTACGAGGCTTCCAGCCTTCTCGACGACCTTGACAGGCGGCTTGGAGAACTTGGCCTTTAGACTGATGGCTGGAGAGATTTAAGGAGTCGATAGCATGCTGATCCCGCTACATGAATTAATAAATTATAACGCCAATTCCTATGAGCTGACGGTTGCCATAAACAGGCGAGCCTTTCAGCTGGCTGTGCTCAAGACTCCAGAGGTGGAGAAGAATAACGGCAAGGTGGTTTCGCTCTCTACCGCGCAGCTTTTTGATAAGCAGGTGGAATATCGATTCGTATCCAATTAAGGTAGTCATCCTCACCGGCCCGACCGCATCGGGCAAGACGGAGCTTCTCGACGAATTATTCGGCCGGGGAGCTCCTAATTTTTTTTCTTCGCTCAAGGCAAGCACAGCCAGGGCCTATGGTTCTGCAGTGGTGATCAGCGCCGATTCAATGCAGGCGTACCGAGGCATGGATATCGGCACGGCCAAGCCCGGCGCCGAACTGCGCGCCAGGCTCCCCCACGAGCTCATCGATATAAAAGATCCGGACCAGCAGTACACGGCCGGCGAATTCGTAGCCAGGGCGGATGCGCTCTGTTCGAGCCTGAATTCCCGGGGAGAGCTTCCCTTGGTTTCTGGAGGGACAGGCTTTTACCTGCGCAATTTTGTTTGCGGAGTACCCTCGGCCCCAGCTGCCGATCCTCGCCTGCGGGAAGCAGTTGCCGCCGATCTTAGAGACCAGGGTGCTCAAGCTCTTCGGGAGGAACTGCTCGAGGCCGATCCCGAAAGCGGAAAACGTATTCACGAGCGGGACATCTATCGGCTGACCAGGGCGGTGGAAATCCTGCGATCCTCCGGCAAGGCCCCCTCTAGTTTTGCTCCTTCACCGCTCCCTCGGGCGGGATACAGCTTTCTGATAATCGGCGTGGAGCGTCCCCGGGAGGAGCTCAAAGCGCGGATTGACCTGCGGGTTCAGGCTATGCTCGATTCAGGCCTCTGGGGAGAAATCGAGGCGCTTCGAGGGCGCGGCTACAGGGCATCGAGTCCGGGACTCAGGGCGATCGGCTACAGGGAGTTTTTCGAAATGAAAGGCGCAAAGACCGAGGAAATCGCCCGGGCAATTTCCCTTCACAGCCTCCAGTACGCAAAGCGGCAGATGACTTTTTTGCGCGCTCTCCCGGGCATCATCTGGATACCGCCGGATTCGGAAAAATTGAGAGCGCTCGTGCAGAGCTTCCTGAACGATTGTTACTAAGTGACAGATAGGCTATACTCCGGCGCGATGGACAGAAACATCATATATACAGGCCTTCTGGCTCTTCTCCCAATATCAGAACTGCGGGGAGCCATCCCCTTCGCCGTTGTAAACGGCATCGATCTTATTCCTGCCGCCCTTCTGGCAACAGGCCTCAATGCCCTCGTCCCCTTTCTGGCATTTCTCTTTCTTTCGACCTTTCATAAGCTCCTCTATAAACTTGACTTTTACCGCAACTTCTTTGACCGCTTCGTGGAAAATGCAAGGGTAAAGGTCCATGGCAAGGTTGAGCGCTATGGATACTGGGGGCTTTTAATCTTTGTCGCCATTCCTCTTCCGGTGACGGGAGCCTGGACGGGAGCCCTGGGGGCCTGGGTCCTGGGCATGGACAAAAAAAAGGCGAGCCTCGCAATTGTGGGCGGCGTGCTGGTGGCCGGCGTTGTAGTCAGTCTTTTAGTAGCCCTGCTCGGTGCTGGCGCAAAGATCATCTTTCTAAAGTCGTTTTAAGCTTGAGCTGCCGGACTGGATAGCGCCGCATCCCTCCATGACTTGAGGTTTATCCACGTTAATTCGTGCCTGTTATGCCATAGGTGCAGCACCCTCGAGCCGGGGATCCTGGCGAACAGTTCCGTCGTTTCCCTGTCGAAGGATGGGCCCTGCATCTTGATGGTGCAGATAAAGTTTTTCGCCAGGCCCGACTCCATCCAGGGAAAAACCCATTCGTACAGAGCCTTGGGATAACAGATTACATCCGAACAAAGCCAGTCCACCGGACCGTAATCGGTGGGCTTAAGGGTAAAGGCGTCGTGCCGAAGGTATTCAACGCCGGGCATTTCCAGTACCGAAGCGTCCAGGGGCGCCTTGTCCACAGCGAGAACCCTTGTCCCTAACTTTGCCAGCGCCCAGGTCCATCCCCCAGGACTGGCTCCGGCGTCCAGGCAGAAGTCCCCGGGTCCGGGCAGCGCCGCGGCCGTCAACAGGGCTTCCCAGAGCTTTCTGTAAGCTCTGGAGGGAGGGCCCAGCCTGTCTTCTACAAAAGAAAACTCCCCATTGGGAAAGGGGCTTGAACAGAGCGCCGAGCCTAATAAAAGGTTCTCTCCCAGCAAGGTAAAGCCGCCCATGGGGCTTTGCGGGAGATCGAAGGGAAAGGCCTTGGGCTTGAGGGGCAGGGGAGGGAGCGCTTCGGCGATAAGAGCTGTTCTTCGCTGTAAAATCGTCGGATAGGCTGCCCAGTTTCTTTGTACGGCTCGTAAGCCCTTGGCCGCTTTGGAGATTGAGTCGAATTCCATTAAAAAGGGCTTCATCCAGACATTACGAGTCCAGAAGGCTTGCCGAGGCTTGGCTTCCTCCCTGTCCTCGCCGGAAGAGGCTTCCTCCTTCCAGCAGCTGACCAGTTCTCCGTCCAGCCGGTTGTGGTCCGGAAGTTCGTCCAGCAGATGGTGAGTAAAACCCCTGGCCGCCAGAAACGCCGCCCCTTGGAGAAAACGCATGCTAGACGATAGCAGAAAGGAGCTTCCCTTTGCCAGTGCTCGGCGCTACTCTAGGCTTGAGACAAGAAATTCCCGGCCTCGAGGTAGACCATGAAGAGTATCCAAAAAGCGCTTTCTGAAGGCTTCGACCAGATTATCCGCGATCCGGTCTGGAGCGATATTGCCTTCGACGATGCGCTGTTAGCCCTCAGCCGCAATCCGGCTTTCAGGCTCCTGGACGGCATACGGCAGCTGGGTCCTGTTGCCCTGGTCTATCCGGGGGCTACCCACAGCCGCAGAGCCCATAGCCTGGGTGTTTACCACATCGCGCGGCGTTTTATCCTGGCTTTGTCCGAGCGGGGAAGGATGGAGTTCGCCAGCCCCGAGGGAGCCAGGGCTTTTCTCGCCGCCGCCCTCTGCCACGATCTGGGGCACTTCCCCTATGCCCATTCTCTCAAGGAGCTCCCGCTGGCTTCCCATGAAGCGATCGCCGGAGCGCTGCTGCTCGAAGGCTCCCTCGGTCGGGCAATAGAAGACTGCGGCGCCGACCCAGAGCAGGTGGCGGCGATAATCGACTGGGACAGGCCGGGTTCAGAAGACCGGGAGACTCTGCTGTATAGGAGAATTCTCTCCGGCGTTCTGGATCCTGACAAGATTGACTATCTCACCAGGGATGCTTATTTCTGCGGAGTGCCCTACGGCATCCAGGATGCCGATTTTATTCTCCGGCGCATCGACAGCTGGGATGGAAAGCTCAGGATCGACCATCGAGGCATGATGAGCGTCGAGGCGATACTCTTCTCCAAATATCAAATGTACAGGTCGGTGTATTGGCACACCTCGGTGCGCTGCGCCACTGCCATGGTTAAAAAATCGATTCTCGCTGCCCTGAACGGCGAGATTCTCTTGCCGGAGCAACTCTACGGCTTGGACGACGCGGCCTTTGCAAGGCTTCTGGAAGAAGGCCCCAGGGAGCTCTTCCAGCCCGCCCTGGACGCTCTGGACGGCAGGCTTTACAGGCTGGTGGCGGATATTCCCTTCGATCCTGAATCGAGCGTGCACAGCGACCTAAACGAGTTGGAAAAGCGCCTGGATGCCGAAGCTACGCTGGCGATGGCGGCAAACCTGCAGGAATCCGAGGTGCTCATCGACATTCCGGAGCCGATAGGGTTTGAAACCGATCTGGATGTGGAAACGGAGGAGGGCCCCCTTCCATTCTCCCGCTGCTCGGCCCTTTTCGGGGACGAAGGCGCGGCTCGGCTCGTGGCCAGCCTTCGGCGAATCCGGATTTTCGTTCATTCCAGGGCTGACGATAGGGCTTTGACAGGATTGGCTGCGGAACTTTTAACCTAAAGACTTACTGGCAGGGCATTCGGCATATTCAATTCCTTTCTCCACATGATTTTTTACTCTCAGGTATCCTATCCTGGCTGAAAAAAACCTAAAACCGTTTTTTATCTACACATGCGTATAGCGGTGCTGCGAAAAAATATTGTTTCTGTCGATTCTTCCCGGTCTCATTCGTTGACAGTCCCTCGTTACGGGATAGAATAGGGGCTAAGTGGTAAATTGTGGGAAATGGTAGGAAATAGTGGCATGAATCTATTGACCGGCGAGTTCAGGAACACCCTGGACGAAAAAGGCAGATTATCTCTTCCCGCTCGGATGAGAAGTGAACTGCCGGGTCTGAACCTGGTGCTCACCCAGGGGATCGATAATTGCCTCTGGGTTTTTCCGCCCCTGCAGTGGCAGGAGTTTTCGCAAAAACTCATGGCCAGCACCAGCCTTTTCCAAGCCCGTTCCCGGCTGGTTCAGCGCAGGATCCTGGCCCCCGCCCAGGAAGTGGAAATCGACCGCTTAGGCCGAATTTCCATTCCCCAAAGCTTGAGAGAGTGGGCAGGGCTTTCCAGGGAATGTGTCATTCTGGGCATCTCCAAGTACATCGAAATCTGGAACGCCGAAGAATACAAAAAATATCTGGAAGAAAACCAGGGCGAATTCATGAGCGCCGCCGAGGAATTAGGGGGCCTGACGCTCTAGGCGTCGGGAAGCCTATGGAAGAACTGAAGCGGGATGTCGGACTGGAGCCCGAAGCGATTATTCACAAGCCGGTAATGCTCAAAGAAGTGCTCTCCTTTTTCGCCGGGCTTCAAAACTCCTCTCCGCTGGTTCTGGATTGCACCCTGGGCGCCGGCGGTCACGCTCAGGCAATCCTTGAAACATCGCCGACAGCTTCCTACATCGGTATCGATGCTGACCCCGAAGCGTTGGAGCGTTCGGCCCGCAGGCTCTCGGCTTTTTCTGACAGACTCAGTCTGAGGGAAGGGTTTTTTGACGAGGTTCTAGCCAGTTATTCGGCTGCCCTGCTTTCAGAAACAGCCGAAGTCGCAAAGAGCCTTCGCAGGCCTGACTTTATTCTTTTCGATTTGGGACTTTCCAGCCATCAGTACCTCGGATCGGGAAGGGGCTTCAGTTTTTCTGCCGACGAAAGCCTGGACATGAGCCTTTCTCCCCGCCTTGAGGACTCTGCGGCTGATATCGTCAACAGGCTTGCGGAAGACAAGCTGGCTGACCTGATTTTTAAATACGGCGAGGAGCGTTACTCCCGGCGGATCGCCCGGGCGATCGGCGATGCGCGCAGAAACGCCCCCATTCGCAGCTCAGCCGCTCTGGCCTCGGTGATAGCCAAAGCCGTTCCCCCCGCCTACCGCCATGGAAGAATCCATCCGGCAACCAGAAGTTTTCAAGCCATTCGAATAGTGGTCAACGGAGAACTGGAGCGGGAAGAACGGGCGCTGGCCTTGGCCGCCGGGCTCCTGGCGCCCGGGGGAGTTCTCGTTGTAATAGCCTTTCACTCACTGGAAGATCGCATATCCAAGCATTTCTGCCGGGAATATGGAAAGAACAGGGGTTTTGAGGAACTCTGCCGCTCTCCCCTGGTTCCCAGTCAGGAAGAGTGCAGTGCCAACCCCGCCGCCAGGTCCGCCAAGATGCGGGCCTTGAGGGCGCCCTTATGAAAATTGGAAGATTTTGGCTCCTTATGATTTGCGCCTGCCTGGTCGCCCTGGGCATGGCCTGGCAATCCAGCCGTTTTGCCGACCTGGCCGCCAGGGCAGACGGCCTTGAGCGTGAACAGGCCGCATGGATGGCGGAGAATCGCCGCATCGAAGCGGAAATCGCCCAGCTTTCCAGCCGCGAACGGATCGAAACCCTGGCCCTGAGAATGGGCCTAAAAAAAGCTCAGCCTGAAGACATTCTCAGGGTAATCCTGGCCCCCTCGGGTGAAGGGAGGGCCGACAATGACTGAACAAAGAAGCGGGCTTTTCAGCGCAGGCGAGGCAGCGGGCATAATCGGAGCGGCATGCAGGGGCAATCTCGAAGCGGCGATTGCAAACGTAGTCGTGGATTCCCGCCAGGCTGTTCCCAACAGCCTTTTTGTGGCCCTGCCGGGCGAGCGGGCAGACGGTCATGATTATATCGAAACCGCCTTGGCTCGGGGAGCGACGGCGGTGCTGGCCGCAACGGCGCAGAGAGAAAAGGCCTTGCAGGCGTTTTCGTCATTCGCCTCACCCGGGGTCTGCCTTATCCTCGTCGATGCTCCCCTCCAGGGGCTCCAGGCCTTGGCAAGGGAACACAGGCGGCGGCTCAAGGGCTTGCTGCGCATCGGCGTAACAGGATCTTCGGGCAAAACCACGACAAAAGAATGCATCGCCGCCGCCCTCAAGCCCTCCTATCCTGCGGGCGCCGTCGCCATGAACGAGGGAAACCTCAATTCCGACATCGGCCTCTCCCTCTCCATGTTCGAGCTCAACGAAGGCCACGCCCTCGGTGTGTTTGAGATGGGAATGAACCGCCGGGGCGAAATGGAAGAATTGGCGGCGATCTACGAGCCTGACATCGTCGTGGTGACGAATATCGGCATAGCCCATATCGGCATGATCGGTTCCAGGGAAGGCATCGCCGCAGAGAAGAAAATGGTCTTTTCACGCTTTGACGGAAGGCAGAAGGCCCTTGTCTGGGAGGATGATCCCTTTAAGGAATTTCTCGCCCGGGGAGTCCCGGGGCGCTTTATCGAGTTCGGGCATAAAAGCTGCCGCGGCTTTGAGGGCGCCGAAAGTCTGGGACTTCAGGGCTGGACGATCCGCTGGAAGGCTCAGCGCTTTTTGTTTCCGCTTCCCGACCGCCACAACCTGCTGAACGGCCTGGCAGCCCTGGCGCTGGCCGCCGAACTCGGAACCGATCCTGCACTGACTGCCCAGGGTCTGTCTTCGGTGCGGCCGCTTTTAGGCCGTTCCGAA
>JAVEYV010000098.1:0-7501 GCA_034003305.1 Spirochaetia bacterium
TTGATGACAGGTTTAATAAAATTTATGGAGATTATTAAGTAAATCCTGCCTTCATGGTATCGTGTCCAATAGGTACTTAAAACGATAGAGTATTCACGAGTGTCACAAGAGGCCGATTTTCCCCAGCACAATGCTCGCAGCCGCCAGTGCCGCAGTCTCGGTTTTTAAAATACGCTTTCCCAATGAACAAGGGATAAAGTCGCTGCTCTGCAATGTCTCCATCTCCTCTTCCGTCCAGCCCCGTTCACTGCCTATGGCCAGCCAGAGCGGGGTGCTCAACGCCGAAAAATCTGCCAGACGCGGAAGGCCCTCACCGGGGTGGAATACAAGCTTGTCTGTTTTGCCCGTGGAGTCGGCGGAGGCGGAAAGGTTATGCGGGTCGTTAAGGTTAGTCGCCGCCGGAGTTGCCAGATGGAGTGGTTCGCGTTGTACGGCATCGATCGCGTCGCAGGCGCGTGCAAGGCTCCAGAAACAATCTACCTGAGGAAGCCTGGGATTGCCGGCCTGCATGGCGCCCTCGATCAGGTGGGTTTCAAAATCTCTTGTTCTGAAAAAGCTGGACTCTGCGTAGGATTTTTCCCCCAGGGCGCTCAGGGTAAACCAGATTCGCCCAACGCCAAGGCTGGTAAGGTCTTTGAGAATTCTTCCGGCCTGTATGGGGCGTGGAAAACCCATGAGAATATTCACCGGATAGAGGGCGGGTGCTTCCGATTCAGCCTGGTAGTCGAGGAGCATGGATTCGGCGCCAAGCCTTATTATTCGGGCGCTGCCCAGGCTGCCATTCGAACAGCCCGCGGCTAATGTATCCCCTTCTTTTTTCTTAAGCACCCGGATGATATGGCTATAGCGCGCATCGCTTCTGGGCAGGGGGAGGCCTAACTCCTCAGCTTTAAAATATAGAATATTCATGCAAGAGGGTCCACGTCGGCCTGGTAATCCACGCCGGGAATTCCAAAACCGTGAACCCTCAAGAAATCGGATTTGAAGCCTTCAATATCCGCAAGCCTGGTCAGATTTTCCTGATCGATGCGGTTCATCAGGTCGAGTACTTTCTGCTGGACTGAATCTCTCATCTCAAGCTCATCAAGCCTTATCCTGCCCTCGCTGTCCACAGGAACGCGCCGGCCCGAACCCATATAGAGCCGTTCGGCGAATAATCTTCCCATCTGATCGAGACAGTCCTCGTGGCTCCCGTCTTCCTTCATTACCTTGAAGAGAACCGAGACATAGAGGGGTATTACGGGGATTACCGCGCTGGAGCGGGTCACTACAGCCTTGTTGATCGAGACGAAGGCTTGCAGTCCAAGCTCCTTGTAGCGTGCGTTGAGCGATCTGGAGGCGCGCTCGAGGTCTTCTTTTGCCTTTCCAATCGTCCCTTCCTTGTAAATGGCATGGGAAAGGGGAGGGCCGATGTAGGAATAGGCTGCGCTCAAGGCTCCTGGCGCCAGGACACCGGCCTCGGCTAAAGCGTCGATCCAGAGTTCCCAGTCCTGTCCGCCCATTACCTTGATCGTTTCGGCAATCTCCTGATCGGATGCAGGCTCAACGCTCGCCGGGCTCAGCTTGCCGGAAAAGGGATCGGCATTGGTACCCGAAAAACTCTTGCCTATGGGCTTGATGACCGAGCGGTACATCACTCCCGTATCGGGATCCACCCTTACGGGGCTGGCCAGAGAATAGATGACCAGGTCGTAGGCATAGGCTCCCGCCCGGGCTTCCCGTATCGCCAGGTCCTTGGCTTCCTTGGAAAAGGCGTCCACCGAATAGGTCTTGGCTTCCAAACCCCGCTGTGCGGCGAGCCTGTCGAAGGCCCGGTTGGTGTACCACCCTGGGGAGCCGGTCTTGGTGGCCGAAGGTTCCCTCTCGAAGGAGATGCCCAGGGTAGATGCCTTGTAGCCGAAGGCCGCCACTATCCGGGATGCCAGGCCGTAGCCCGCCGAGCAACCGATGACCAGGACATGCCGCGGGGCTCTCTCTCCCGATCCAAGTTTCATTGTGCCTACCCTGGCTACCTGCTCCTCCACATCCCTGGCGCAGCCGGCGGGGTGGGCGTTAAGGCAGATATTGTTGCGGATCATTGGCTGCAGCATCATTCCTCTTCTCCCGATGACATGGCTATCCATTCGGCTTCCACGGCTAGCTCTCCTCCCACTCGGCCTCGTCCCTTCTGGTGGAGCACAAGAGAGCCTGATTTGCAGATTTCAATCTCCATTTCCAGCTTGTCCCCCGGGAAAACCGGTTTTCTGAAACTGGCCGAACGGATCTTGGCCAGCACGAAGAGTCCCTTGGGCTTTACTCCTAGGAGCTTGGCGCCTACTCCCCCTGCCTGAGCCAGGGCTTCTATGAGCAGAACCCCGGGCACAACGGGGTACTTGGGAAAATGGCCGGCAAAAAAATATTCTTCCGGTTTAAAAACCCGGAATGCCATGATTGTCTGCCCTTCTGTCCAGGCTTGATCCACCAGGAGAAAGGGCGGTCTGTGGGGAAGGTACTGTTCTACCGAATCCATTTTAAAATCCTTTCCCGGCCCAGCGGATATTACCCGAAGGTTTAGGCTCCAGACCGGATGTTACATAGACTATAGCGCTCATCTGCGCTCCAGAGCAAAGGGTTTCGGAATACAACGCTCATTTGCAGGCGCCCTGCCACTATTCTGAGCGAGCAAACCCCTCGCCGCTTCAGCCCTAGGCTTTTCTGAAAGCCAGTGCCCCATTGTGTCCCCCGAAGCCCAGAGATGCGCTCAGGGCGGCTTTTACGGGGTATTGAATCGCCTGGTTGGGGATATAATCCAGATCGCAGCCTCCGGCTGTATCGGGGTTGTCCAGGTTGATCGTAGGAGGCAGCCAGCCCGTTTCCAGCGCCTTGATGCAGACAATGGCCTCCAGCGCCCCCGTGGCTCCAAGGCAGTGCCCAGTCATGCTCTTGGTCGAGCTTATCTTCAGATTCTTTGCGTGATCTTTAAAGCAGTGTTTGACCATGAGGGTTTCAGTGGGATCGTTGAGCTGGGTCGAGGTGCCGTGGGCGTTGTAGTACCCCACATCCTCAGGTTTCAGGCCGGCATCCTCCAGGGCCAGGGAGAGGGCTCTGGCTCCCTGTGTCGCCGAGGGGTCGGGAGCTGTGAGGTGGTATGCGTCGCAGGTCGCTCCGTAGCCCGCGGCCAGAGCGTAGATCCTCGCCCCCCGCGACTTGGCTCTTTCGTAGTCCTCCAGTATCAGGACACCCGCCCCCTCGCCGATCACAAAGCCGTCCCTGGCAGCATCGAAGGGCCGGGAAGCTAGGGCGGGCCTATCGTTGTATGCTGTGGAAAGCGCTTTAAGTTTACAGAACCCCGACATGGCGAAGAGGGTGATTGAAGCCTCGGTGCCTCCCGCGATCACTACATCCAGGCGACCAGCGCGCAGCAGGTCGATAGCCTGACCAATAGCGTCGGTGCCCGAGGCGCAGGCCGTTACCTGGGTAAAGGCCGGGCCGTGAATTTTAAGCCTCATGGCTACGTTTCCCGCCGCCTCGTTGGAGATCATGAGGGGGACCGTCATCGGGGGCATCCTGTCGGGGCCTGATTCCAAGAGCTTGGCATGGGATTCCTCGAATATGTCGATGCCTCCGATGCCGTTACCGAGGCAGACACCGATTCGCTCAGGTCTATAGCCGAAGCCCGAAGCTCCTTCCGCATCTTCCAGAAAACCTGCATCTCTCCAGGCCTGTACCGAAGCGGCGACTGCGTATTGGGAAAATAAGGCCATCTTGCGGGCTTCACGCTTGTCCATCCACAGCGAGGGCTCAAAGTTCTTTACCTCGGCGGCGATCCTGCTCTCCAGCGCGGATGCGTCGAAATGACTCACTGGGCCGACGCCTGACTCGCCTCTTAGAAGGGCATCCCAAAAGCTTCCTACACTATTGCCCAGCGGACTGATGAGTCCTAAACCTGTTACAGCAATATCTCGTTTCATGTCATTTCTCCTCGTAAAGGCTACCAACGTATAACCGCTGATCCGTAGGTAAGTCCGGCGCCGAATCCCACCAGCATTATCAGATTGCCCGGCTTCAATAGCTTCTTTTCGTCCATCTCCGCCAATGCCAGTGGAATGCTGGCCGCCGATGTATTGGCGTATTCTTCAATATTCATATAGAATTTTTCAGCCGGAACTCCGAAACGCCTGCCCGCAGCCTGTACAATTCTGGCGTTAGCCTGATGGGGTACGATCCAGTCGAAATCCTCGAGGCTGTATGCTGTAGCGTGCATGATCCTTTCTATCAAAATAGTGATCGATTTTACAGCGAATTCATATACTTTTTTTCCGTCCATGCGCAGCGTGGGTACTGTTGGAGCGCTTCGGTCCCATATATCGTCCCTGGGCGACTGCTCCAGATAAAGATCCTTTGCGCCCGAACCCTCGGCACCCAGGATGAACGAAAGACAGCCCCTGCCGCCCTCGTCGATCCTGGAAATAACAGCAGCGCCTGCCCCGTCCCCGAAGAGTACGGCGGTGGATCTATCGTTCCAATCGGCAATCCGGCTCAGCAGATCAGCGCCGATCACCAGGGCATGGCGTCCGTGCCGGGCTTCCAGCATCGAGGCCGCGGCGTCCAGGGCGTAGATGAATCCCGTGCAGCCTGCGGTGATGTCGAAGGCGGGGACACCGTAAGCGCCAATTTTTTCCTGTACAATGCAGGCGGTGGCGGGAAAGCCGAAATAATCGGGGGTGGCCGTGGCCAGCACGATAAGGTCCAGCTCTTTTGGGCTTATTCCCGCCTTGGCGAGAGCTTTCTGCGCCGCCTCAGCGGCCATATCGCTGGTCATTACCCCTTTGGGCGCGAAATGACGGGCTCCGATGCCGGTATGGGAACGAATCCATTCATCCGTAGTATCCAGACGTTGGGCAATTTCCTCATTACTCATTCTTATCGGGGCTATACTCGCCCCCAGGGAGCGCAGTATCACTGACATAGACAGCTCCTTAGTGAAATGACAAAATATGTTAAAATGTCATCCTCCCTTATTCAACACAAAGGAAGGAAAGCTGTCAATACGGTGGACAAGGCCAAGAGCGCGGCGTTTAAGCCTATTCCGCGCCGAGAGCTTGCTTCATTGTCCAATTCCCTTGACCCTCGGGCTTAGATTTTCTATATTTCTAATGATCAATTTTACTTTAACTGCATTTCAGGAGGATAAGGTATGAACGTCAAACCCTTGGGAGATCGCATTCTGATCAAGATCAAGGAGAGCGAGACCAAGACTGCGGGTGGTATTATCATTCCGCAGACCGCCCAGGAAAAAACCCAGACTGGTGTGGTCGTCGCGGTAGGAACCGACACGGAAGTGATCAAGGTCAAGGCGGGCGATGAAGTCATGTACGACAAGTACGCAGGCACCCAGATCAAGATCGGCGGCGCCGAGCACCTCATTGTCAAGATGTCCGACGTCCTCGCCGTGCTGGAATAATACCAGACCTACGGATAGCGCAAAAAGGACTGCCGGGAAGGCAGTCCTTTTTTTTATACTAAAGCCTCCGGTAAAATACCGAGGCCGGCAAATCTCTCAGGCCAGGGGTTTTCTGGTTTTAGGGCTTTAATATTGCGAGAAGCTCCTCGGGGCTTTTTGCCTTGAGAATCGCCTGCCGCTTTTCCTCGCTGCGGAAGAGCATGCTCACTTCAGCGAGAAACTGAAGGTGCGGGCCTGTCTTGTCCGGTGGGGAGAGGGTCATGATGAAGATTCTGCAACCCTTATGATCGAGAGCTTCGAAATCCACCTCTTTATCCGAAACACCCACGCAGGCGACCAGTTCGGACACAGCCTGGGTTTTCCCATGGGGAATTGCTATGCCATGCTTCATCCCCGTGCTCATCCGCCCCTCGCGTTCAAGGACCGAAGCCTTTGCCTCAGCCTTGTCGCGTACCTTGCCACTTTTCATAGCCACACTGACGAGCTCGTCAATAATCTGATCCTTGTTCTCACCTGAAAGATGCAGGGCGACGAGCTCGGGTTTTAAAACTGTCATGAGATCCATATATCTGGATAGTAGAGTGCAGGACCTGAGTCGTCAAGCCTCAGATAAAGTTCCGCGGAACCTTTGGGTCGGCATGAAGGGAACCCCGGGCGATCAGGGACTGAGCCGCCCCGATCCACAAAGCGTCCAGAAAACCGGCCATCATCGACAGCAAAAAAGCTACCGGGACGATGATAAGGTAACCGTTTTCAAATCCCCGGCCGAAAAGGCCGCAGACGAGGGTAATGACCGCCATAGGCCCGTTGCTCATGAATGATGAAGCCGCAATGGTAGCAAGGGGTATGAGAAGAGCGACCAAGAGTAGTCTTGGAAAGGAAACCGTCAACTGGGAGTAAGATGAGAGAACCGCGGCAAAGGAAAAGGCTGCAATAAACGCGGTGCCGATTCGACCTGTGAAGATACCGGCGGGAAGAAAAACAGCATTGTAGCGTCGTTTTATTCCCTGGTTTTCCCTGGACTGCCTGATAATCGTGCCGAGCGCGAATCGCAGACCGCCGGAACTCATGGCTGCCAAGGCGGCGGGCAGACTGGAATAGAGCAGGGGCAGGGGGTTTTTTTTCCCGTTGAGAAGAAAAAGCGCCAAGGGAATTATGACCAGTATTAGTCCGATCCAGGCGATGCCCAGATAGAGAAGGAAGGATCCATAGATCCCTCCTTTAAGAGAACCTGCCAGCAGATGGAAGCTCCTGGCCGAAATGGGGATTAAAAGCGCTCCTGCGATCTCCGTAATAAATACATTGACAGTGTGCAGGATTCGTGAAAAAGAATCTAAAAAATTGACAAAAGGCTTGGCGGCAATAGGATCGTGAGCCATCGCAAGGCCTATGCAGAGGGACAGGATGAGGGCAGGCAGCGGCCAATCGCCGGAGCGTAAAAACAGCTCCGATGTGTTTTCCGGAAAAAGCTCCAATAAGCCCTTGCCGAAACCCTGGGCGGCGGGGGCCGCGATATTCGACAGGAGCGGAAGCCTTATAGGCAGAACAAGTAGAGCGGCGGCCAATCCGAGAATCGTGGCGGCCGCAAGGGATAGAATAAAGAAAGAAATGCTTTTAAGGCTCAGACCCCAGAATCGTTTTTCCTCGTAAAGCTTTACGACAGCCAGGGGAAGATTGAGCAACAGCAGGAGCTCCAGTACGTAGAAACCGATTCGCAGGGCTATTTCTGAGGCCTGATGGAAGGCGGCGCCGGGTTCGAAGAGCGAAGGGGGGCTTACCCAAAAGAGGAGGGCGCCGAAGCTTATGCCTGCCAGGTACTTGAACCACAGTTTCATCGCAGGTCAGCATACTCGCTGGGCAAAGCAATGGTCAACCTTGGGTTGGCGAGGAGTAGTCTCGATGCTGGGATTTGGTCACAGAACAGAAATATTTGGCCCAGGGCCGATTCGAACGGCCGACCTGCTGCTTAGGAGGCAGCCGCTCTATCCATCTGAGCTACTGGGTCGCACTGCGCAGGCTTTAGCCAACGCGTATCTTCGCAAACGACAGTATAGTAAA